>JADFMN010000010.1 GCA_022563855.1 Armatimonadota bacterium | reverse complement strand
TCGCGCAAGTTCACGATAGTCGGCACTTGCCGTTTCGGAGCAGAAACCGACGACTCACCACGGAGCTTCGGGGTCCTCTTGATGAAATCGCGGATGGCGGGGCGTATCCTCGTTCCGTGCTTCTTCTGCCCTTTCACGCCGCGACCAGAGAACGCCCCGCGTTTGCCGCCGCGTCCAACACGCCGTGCGCGGCGTGGAGAGTGTTTCGGTTGTATGGTGTGCATCTGCATAGTTACGTCTTCGCCTCACTCTTCGTATCTTTCTCGGCTAGCTTTTTGCGCGCTTCAGCCACCTTCATACGTTCTGCAAGTTTCTTGAGGCCAGCGATCGTCGCACGCGCGTTGACGAGATCATTCGTCGAACGCGAAAGGATTTTCGCGGAAATATCGGTAATCCCGGCAAGGTCGCAAATGGTACGGATAACACCGCCGGCAACGACACCGTGCCCAGGACGCGCCGGGCGCATGAGGATTCTCGCGGTACCTTTTTTCACCAATATTTCGCGCGGGATAGTACCGTCACGACGAGGTACCGTGAAGCGCGCCGTATGTGCCCGCCGTGTCGCCTTTTCCACTGCACTACGGATGTCGCGGGATTTCGCTACCCCGATACCCACGACACCTTTATGATTACCCACAGCGACGAGCACACGAAAACGAAACGGCGTCCGCCTGCAACCATGCGTGCAACGCGATTAATATCGATCGTCTTACTCTCGAACTCTGACTGGCTCGTCGTCACTCTAGGAGGGGGTCTCCTTCCGCGTTGTGGAGGGCGCGAGCGGCGCGGGGGTGAGGTCGATTTTGGCGGCGTGGATGTCGGCATATCTATCTCGTCGGTAAGAATTTGAGTCCGAGTTTACGTGCGCTCTCAGCAAGTGCCTTCACTCTTCCATGGTATGCGAAGCCCCCCCGGTCGAACACGGCCTCGCTGATCCCTGCCTTTTTCGCGCGCTCTGCAACAAGGACTCCAACGGCCGCTGCTTTCGCCATCTGCTTACTCACGCCTTTCGCTACCGTCACGCGCTTCAACTCCTGATCAGAAGCCGCTGCGAGCGTCTGTTGTGCCGCATCGTCGATAAGTTGGGCGACGATATGCTTGCTTGAACGGAACACTGCGAGGCGAGGACGCTCACTCGTGCCGGAAACGCGTGCACGAACACGCCGGTGGCGGCGCAGACGACCCTGTTGACGTTGTGCTGACTTGGAACGCATATACAAAACGCTACGCGGTGGTGGCCGCCCTCTTTCCGGCCTTACGTCGGACCACCTCATCCTCCCAACGGATACCCTTGCCTTTATAGGGCTCGGGTTTTCGGAAAGCGCGAATGGTTGCTGCGGTATTGCCAACAAGCTGCTTGTCGATACCGGAGACGGAAATGGTATTCTTCTCGACCGCGAACGTAATCCCTTCCGGCGCCTCAACGCGCACCGGATGCGAGAACCCCAACAAGAGTATCAACGTCTCGCCCTCGAGATTCGCACGGTAACCGATACCCTCGATGATAAGACGTCGGATGAAGCCTTGAGTGACGCCCTCAACCGCGTTCGCCAGCAACGAACGCGTCAGTCCCCAGAGCGCACGCGTACGCTTTGTTTCCCTCGTCGGCGAGAGCGTTAACGAGCCATCGTTCTCCTGTACCGTAATCTCTGCGGGCAGAGGAACTGTAATCTTCCCCAGCGAACCCTCAACAACCACCTCATCCTCCCTTATCGTCGCTTTCACGCCTTCGGGCAGCGTAATCGGTTGTCGACCAATCCTACTCATGTTTCATGGTCGTTACCATACCTCACAGACTATCTCGCCTCCGACATTGCGCTTTCGCGCTTCACGATTCGTGAAAAGGCCCTGCGGGGTTGAAAGCACCAAGATACCATACCCCGATTTCACGGGCCGCAAATCCTTCGCGGATGCATAAATACGCTTGCCGGGACGCGAGACGCGGCGGAGATTCTCGATTGCTGGCTTACCGTCGATGTAGCGCAAATACACCACGAGTACCTTGCGGGGACCGCGTCCACGATGCTCAACGCGCTCAATAAAAGCCTCTTTTGCAAGAACCGTAGCGATTCTCTCAAGCATCTTCGCATAAGGAGTGCGGACTTCGAGCTTTCCCACAGCACTCGCGTTGCGTAGACGGGTGAGGAAATCGGCGATGGGGTCGGTTGGCGGCATGCTACCAAGACGCTTTACGAAAACCCGGAATCTCTCCTTTACGGACCAGCTCACGAAAACAAATACGGCAGAGGTCGAAATCGCCCATGTACCCGCGACGCCGACCACACCGGAAGCACCGACGCACGATACGCGTCGAGAATTTAGGTTTCTTTTGCGATTTAACGATTTGTGACTTCTTCGCCATACTTCGTAACCCACAACCTACGACTTACAACCTACGACAGCGTAACGACAAATGAAATGAGCCATAGACGAAAACTTGTTGTTAGTTGTCAGTCGTTTGTCGTTGGTCACCTTGAAGCGGAAATCCCATGAGCCGAAAAAGCGTCTCGGCTTCTTCGCGGTTCTGCGCAGTCGTCACAATCGTGATTTCAAAGCCAAAACTGATTCCCGTAGGATCCTCGTCCGTTTCTGGAAAAATCGTCTGCTCGGAAATACCGATGGTAAGATTACCGCCCTCATCGATGGATCGAAGCGGGATGCCGCGGAAATCACGCATGCGCGGCAAGGTGAGGCGGATAAGGCGTGTGAGGAAATCGTCCGCTGCTTTTCCGCGCAGCGTCACCATGAGCCCCGCAGGCATGCCCTCGCGCAACTTGAAGGAAGCCACGGACTTGCGCGCCGGGCGCACGACTGGTTGCTGTCCCGTGATACGTGCAAGATCCTTCACTAAGGGCTCGAGTACCTTCTTCCCGCCGGCAACGGCACGCTTCCCCACGCCGGTATTGACGACGACGCGATCAATACGCGGTAACGCGAAAGGGTTCGTGCGCCCAAGACTCTTTAAGAGCCCGTCGCGTAGTTTTTGGCCACTCATTATTTCCATATCCCAATACTACGAAACAGACGCTCCACACTTCTTACAGACGCGCTGCTTGCGGCCACCTTCGATGTGCATACCAACGCGCGTCGGCTTGTTGCATGTCGCACACAGAAGCTTCACGTTCGAGATATCAACCATACCGGGAATAGTCACACGCTGCCCCTTCTCTCCTGCGCGTCGAGGTCGCCGGTGCCGCGTCTGGAGTGCGATGCCCTCCACCATAATACGTCCTTTGGTCGGTGACACACGCAAAACCTTCCCGGTCTTCCCACGGTCCTTGCCAGTAATGACATAAATGGTATCTCCCTTTTTGATCTTGAGCATACTACAGCACTTCCGGTGCAAGCGAAACGATCTTACGAAATCCTCGCTCGCGCAGCTCGCGCGCTACGGGTCCGAAGATGCGTCCCCCTCGCGGCTCATGGCCGTCGACAATGACTGCCGCATTCTCATCAAAACGAATGGAGGAGCCGTCGCTTCTCCGGTACGGCCGTCTCTGCCGAACGATGACTGCACGCACCACCTGTCCCTTCTTCACGCTCTTGCGAGGCTCGGCAAGCTTGACGGATGCCACAATGAGGTCACCGAGCTGTGCGTAACGGCGTCCTGTACTGCCAAGAACAGTGATGCACTGAATGCGCTTGGCACCACTATTATCGGCAACTTTGAGTATAGATTGAGGCTGGATCATACACGAGAAGTCTCCTCTATTACCTCGTCCTGCTCTCCTGGCGTCACTGCTCGCTCAAGTACGTCGACCACCTTCCAGCGTTTCCGCCGCGAGCGTGGCCGCGTCTCCTCGATAAGCACGGTGTCACCCAGATGTGCACGGCCTTGCGCGTCATGCACGAGGAACTTCCGTGAACGCCGCATCACCCGCCCCACGCGTGGATGTCGGAAAAGCCGTTCCACCTGAACCGTCACCGTCTTCTCCATTGCTGAGCGCACCACGACGCCGCGCACGCGCCTGCGGTGCTTCGCTTCTTTATTCGCTTCTTTAAGAGATGTCTCCTCGGGCATACCTGGAATACTCTACGCAGATTGCTTCCGTTCCGCAAGGGCTGTGAGAATGCGCGCGATCGTGCGCCTCAACTCCTGAACAATACGGATATTCTTCACGCGCCCCGCAGCCAGCTCGAAACGCGCTTGCCGAAGCTGTTCGCGCGTTTCGGCAAGATCGCGTACGAGTTCTGCATCCTTCTTCGTTCGGATTTCCTGTGCTTTCATGATTTTCCCTCGCGCTTCACAAACAAGGTCTTGAGAGGAAGTTTGTGGCCGGCAAGGCGGAAAGTTTCACGTGCGATCTCCTCGGGAATCCCATCCACCTCGAAGAGGACGCGCCCCGGCTTCACGGGTGCGACGTAGTGGTCGACGGCGCCCTTCCCTCCACCCATCGGCACCTCATTGCCCTTTCGGGTAACGGGATGGTCTGGAAAAATTCGGATCCACATTTTCCCGCGTTTGCGCACGGCGCGCACAATCACACGCCTCGAGGCTTCAAGCTGCCGCGAGGTGATGCGCGCGCCCTCTACTGCTTTCAAGCCGTAATTACCGAACGCGAGTGTCGTGCCACGGCCGGAACGTACCGCGCGCGCGCGGACTTTGTGCCACTTCCGATGCTTCATTTTCTTTGGGAAAAGCATAGATATAAACCCTTACGGTCGCTCATGAATTTGCTCACCTTGGCGTTTTTTCTTCTTTTCCTCGAATACCTCCCCCTTGTACAACCACACTTTTACTCCTATCACGCCCCACGTAGTGTACGCTTCATCTTGCACGTAATCGATATCGGCACGAATCGTCTGCAACGGCACTTTTCCGCCTTTGACCCATTCGCGCCGCGACATCTCCATGCCACCGAGGCGTCCGCTAATCTGAATCTTGGCCCCCTCGACGCCCTTAGCGACGAGCGCTCGCTCCAAGGTACGGTTGATTATACGGCGGAACGGTAGGCGTCGTTCGAGTTGCTCGGCAATCGACTGCGCGAGGACGGCGGCATGCGCGTCGGGGTTTCGCACGTCCTGTACCTCGATACGGATCTCTTCCTCCATCGGCTCTCCGCGGATCTCGGAGAGCTTCTCGCGTACCGCCTTACGTAGTTCTTCAATGCCACCTCCTCCTCTCCCGATAAGAATACCGGGGCGGGCAGTATAGATCGTCAACTCAAGTTTTCCTCCACTCAAACGTTCTATGTTCACCTCGGTGACATACGCACGGCGTACTTTCTTGCGCAACCACTGCAAAAGCAGAACATCTTCACGAAGATACTGTTTGAATAAACGCGTCGAGAACCAACGCGAGGACCACCCGCGGTTCACGCCGAGCCGAAATGCAATTGGATGAACCTTATTGCCCATAATCGTTCTGCCTACAATTTACACTGATTTCCTGCGGAAGATACGACGACCGATCTTCGGCGTCCGTAGGCGTGCCTTTTTCTTCTCCTCGCCCTTTTTCGTCGGCCGCAGCCCACGATCTCGATCACGCGTACCCTCTTCTCCGACTTCCTCTTGCGGTACTGACGTCGCGGCTTTTACCTCTACCTTCTGCTTCCGTTCCGTATCCGGCATGCGTAAAGCGATGAAGACATGGCTCGTCCGTCGCCCAATGGGATGCACCATTCCTCGAGAACGCGGGCGAAAGCGCTTCAACGTCGGTCCTTGATCGACACGACACGAAAGCACGTGCATCTGCTCGGGTGCGACGTCGGTGAGCGAGCGGGCGTTAGCGACCGCGGACTGCAGAAGCTTCTTGAGTGGCTTCGCGGCGAGTTCACTTCGCGCGCTGAGCTCAGCTTCCGCACGTCCCACAGGAAGCCCCGGGAGGAGCCTTGCCACTCGGCGAACTTTTCGGGGACTCATATTTAGATAACGCAGTTTCGCAGTCACTTGCATAAGCAAACCAGAGAGTTCTACGTGCTCTTCGCTCGCGTCTTCTCCTCGACCTGTTTCTGGAGCTTCCCACCGTGCCGGACGAACTTCCGCGTCGGCGAAAACTCCCCAAGCCGGAAACCAACCATATCCTCAGTGATGAAAACGGGGATATGCTCCTTTCCGTTGTGGACACCGATAGTAAAACCAACCATCTCGGGTGCGATCATGGACGCACGCGACCACGTCTTGATGACGGTCTGATCACCGCGCTTGAGCGCACGAACCTTCTTGAGAAGCTTCTCGTCAGTGAATGGTCCTTTCTTCAGTGAACGTCCCATATCTACCTGCGTTTCTTCTTACGACGCTGGATAATAAGCCGATTCGACGACTTTTTCTTATGACGCGTCTTCACGCCGAGTGCGTGCTTCCCCCACGGGGTCTTTGGATATTTCAACCCGATGCCCGCCCTGCCCTCGCCCCCGCCATGCGGATGGTCCACGGGGTTCATCGCAGATCCGCGAACATGGGGACGGCGCCCCATCCAACGGGCACGACCCGCTTTACCGATCGTCACCGAAGACCACTCTGCATTCGACACCAACCCGATGGAAGCGAAGGCATCCTCGGGGATACGCCTCACTTCGCTGGAAGGCAGTCGGATGTGCGCATACCCGCCTTCATGTGTGAGGATCCGCGCAGAGGAACCTGCTGAGCGTACGGTCTTTCCCCCTTTACCGGGAAAGAGCTCGATGTTGTGGATCTCGATTCCCACAGGAATGTGCTTCAGCATAAGTCGGTTACCGGACTGAAGCGGCGTCTTCTCATCAACAAGCACCGGGTCGCCAACACTGAGATCCTCCGTTGCGAGGATGTAGCGCCGGTCGCCATCCCGGTAACGAATGAGGGCCAAAAATGCCGTGCGGTTGGGATCATATTCGATAGCTTCCACAACGCCCGGCACCCCGAGCTTCCGCTGTCCGAACTCCACCTCACGCAGAAGCCTTCGGTGACCGCCGCCTCGAAATCGCGCGGTGGTACGGCCCGTGTTGTTTCGCCCTCCGCTGCGGCGCTTCCCGCGCGTCAGACTTTTCTCGGGTCGCTTCTTCGTGATAGTCGAGAAGTCGGGAACAGACATCCCGCGCCTTCCTGGGCTCGTTGGCCGATGAAGTTTCATGATAATTTTTACTTCGGCAACACGTCGATACTCTTCCCCTCCGGAAGGGTAATCATCGCCTTCTTGTAGCCAGACACCCAACCTTCGCTTCTCCCCAAACGCCTTCGCTTTCGCGGAATACGCACTGTCGAAACGCGCGTAGGTCGAATCCCGTAAACCTCAAAAATCGCCTGCTTGATCTCGGGTTTCGTCGCGCTCTGCCGCACTTGGAACACGTACTGGTTGAGTGAGGAGAGACGTCCTGCCTTCTCAGTGACATGCGGGCGCAGGAGAACACGATAGGCGATCGCCTCGCCCCGCCCGACACGACTTCGCCTCTTGCGGGAATCTGTTTTAGGGACTTCGTCCTGCTTGGACTGATCGCTTTTCTTCGTTCTGGGAAAAATCGCCATAATGCAGATCCTAATTCATCTCGCCTTTACTTGTCCGCCTTTCCGGCCAGGGGACGGAGAGCTTTTAGCTTTGGACTTCTCTACCTGCCGCGCCTTTGTCGCCACCCGCCTGGTCCGCTTCACCACGCTCGTTCTTGTCTTTTCCGGCTTCTCCCTGCGAACACGCATGCGGTCCTCAAAGAAAGGAATGGCGTCTTTGGAGAAAACGAGATAACGAGAAGAGAGCACATCGATCACGTTAAGATCCTTCGCTGGGCGTTCACGCAGGCCGGGGAGGTTGCGCGAGGCACGCGTCAACTTCTCGTCACGTCGGGCGGTCGCCACAAGTATCGTCGGCTTTCGCTTCGCAGTATCTACACCGAACACACCTGTCGAGATACTCTTGACCACTTCTGCCATGTATTTCGTCTTCGCCTCGGCGAGTTCGATTTTTTCAAGAACGGCGATCTCTCCCTCTCGCGCCTTCGCCGAAAGCGCGATTGCCAACGCCTTACGACGCATCGCCTGCGGTAGACTGCGCGCGAAATGCTGATCGTTTCTTGGACCGAACGTCACTCCGCCACCACGCCACAGAGGTGAACGGATCGAGCCGTGACGCGCACGGCCGGTTCCTTTCTGTCTCCACGGCTTGCGTCCTCCTCCACGTACTTCACTGCGATCTTTCGCATGGGCAAGGGTACGTCGCCTGCGCGAAGTGGCAACACGCACCGCCTGATGGAGAAGGTCAGCATTCATCGGAACGTCGAAAATCTCGTCGGGGAGATCGACGGTGCCTTTTGCTTTTCCTGTTTGCGTGTACAACTTCACTTTCATATCTCACGGATTTCCAAAAGTGTCCCGCGTGCGCCCGGTACCGCACCTTTCAGAGTCAAAAGATGTTTATCGGGATCAACGTGTACCACCTCAAGATTCCCTACGGTCACGTTCTTATAACCCATGCGACCGGCCATGCGCGTTCCCTTAAAAACACGTTGTGGCCAGGCAGACCCGATGGAACCGCCCTGCCGGAGCGCATGTTTCGTCCCGTGCGACGCCGGAGCACCATGGAAACCGTGCCGCTTCACCACGCCGGCGAAACCTTTGCCCTTGGTGGTTCCGACGACATCGACGACACCAACATCTTCGTCATTGGCGCGGCGACCAAAGGCCTACAGGTGCCCGGGATGCGCATCGGATGGGCGGTCGCGTCGAAGAAACACATTGAGATTTTCCGCAACTATTCGTCGTTCGGCATGGGCGGCGTGTCGCGGGCGTCGCAGATATACGTGACGAGACTGCTGCAGCGCGAGAGGGTGACTCAAGCCCGTCGCGCAATTTGCAAATTCTATGGCGAGCAGAGAAAACGGTACGGCGACGGGCTCGCGGACTTAGGTTTCGAGCTTCATACAGGAACCGGCGGCTTCTATCATTGGGGCAAGTTGCCGATGGGCCTGACGGGCGACGAGTTTAACGATCGCCTGTTCGAGCATGATGCGGGGATCTTGCCGGGACGTCTCTGCGATATGGCGCGAACGGACTCCGCGCCCAGCAGTCTGGATCACTTCGTCCGCTTCTCGTTCGGCCCGCTCAGCGCAGATTCCTATGACGACGATATGCGAATACTGCGCGAGGCGCTTGGGTGAGAAGCGAGGCTGCGCCCACCGCGGAGACCAAAGGAGAAGACCTCTGCTTTAGCTGGCGTTTTCTGAACAGTGAAGAGGAGAGTGTCGCTCAGGGAGGGTACGGGGTATCAGGCTATGCGTTGACTTGGTTTGTTGCATGGTTTGCTCTTGGCACCTGGCTACTGCCGTTCCTTCTGCGCGATATCGCACTGTTAATAACAACCGTACCGGCGACGATCATGGCTCTCTACTTTGGCCACAGAGACCTACCCCACTGGTACTACAAGAAGAAGTTGGGTTTTACGGGCCAGCGGATCAGGATCGCGGAAACAGGCGCATACTTGGAAGACGTGTTCGGTGCTCACGACGAGAAGTCGATTGTCTTGTTGGCGCTGGAACCGCTTGAGTTTTGGGACTGGCGGCGCGACAAGGACTGCGTGACTCTCACTCACAAGGGTAAGAGGCAAACCGAGCTGCACATCCACGACAGATACCTACGCGAAGACGGTGCGAAGGACAAGCTGTTGTCATGGATAGCTGAGCAAGGAATATCGGAAGCGGACAATCCGGTCCGCGATTGAGGGATGCCGTCGTGCCAAGCTCGTGCCCAGTTCCCTCCCCCTTGGGGGAGGGTTAGGGAGGGGGTGCTGTGCGGGACACGCATTCGCACAACAGTGCCACCCGTTAGCCTGGTCACCCGTCGCCGCCCCAGCCTAGTGTAGAATCGTCCCATGCGAATCATCGCCGTACTTGTCCTTGTCGGCGTGTTGCTGACACTCCTTGGAGGCTGTAGCGCCGAAGTCAGTGAAGATGAGGCCGAGTCCGATCAGCTAGATATCGAGGTGGGGAGAACGGACCGCGCGAACGGGATCACGACAGGGGAACCGGAATAGCAGCGAGGACGGGCTAGCCGGGTGCGCTCGCCAGCCGCCGGTCGCGTCCTGAGGCTTTGTCGCACTCTTGCGGACGAAAGCCGAAGCCTCCGGACGTGGCGGTACCCACTCGGTGCCGTGTGCCTGGCCCGTCTGGAGGAATGGAGGTTTCACTCTTCGGTCTTGGGTCAGTTTGAACGTACACAACCGGGCCAGGCGTGCACTTGATATACTCACCGTGTTGTGAAGAAGCGCAAAGCCTGGTGGATAGCTGGGGCGGTCGGATTCTTCGCCCTGTTATACGGCACTATCTCATTAATTGGGGCGAATACTCCCGATGCTCGGCTGGCAGCGACGCTCGAAGAGGTGTTCGAGGAGTACGGATTCGACCAGTTCGAACCCCGATGGGGGTCAAGCACGGTGCTATCGGAACGAATTGTTGCGTATAGGTCGCCTTTACTCTATGACAGGGAGATTGATGAGATTGCGGCTCGAATTCGGGACGAGTTTGGGTCGAGCATAGAGTGGCCAAGTATCGGGGAGTCAAGCCAAGACATCTACAAAGACGGGAGCCGGGTTCACTATTTTTACCTGGACAGCAGCCACTTTGAGGTCCGTGCAGTGGCTGTCGCTCAGGAATATGGGCATTATATTGAGCTAAGTGATCCAGGGCCGTGGTCAGTAATCATTGTGTGGCGGAATCGGCCACCGAGCCCTCTGGATCGGATAAGACGCGTCTGGCCCTGGTGAGATCGAATCGTCTATTATCGGCAAGAGAGGGTAGGGGAGCATCCCCCATAGCATAGAAAGCTCAAACTGACCCATTACACGCTCTTCGATAGCAGCTGAAGGTCAGGTAGTGCGCGTGGTGCTCTTCGTCGTGGCTCTCCCTTCGCTTGCGCTGCGTTGGCTGTTGGGTCTGCTGTGGCGGTTGCAACTGCCCTCACCCACCGCCGTTCGGCACACGCATCCGAACAACAGTGCCACCCGCCCGATCCCGGGCTAGAAGACGCTTTACTCGTTCAGTAGTTCCTGCACAACCCCCTCGAGATCGACGGGGTCGATGTCGCGGAGGACGCCCTTCTTGTCGATCACATAGACCGTCGGGTAGCCCAATAATCCGTAGGCTTTTTGCGAAGCCCCGTCGACGTCGTTCGTGATCGGGAACTCGATCGGAATCTCATCGACTGCTTTGACCGCTTCGTCCCAATCGTCGCAGTGGATTCCAATGAAGACCAAACCTTGGTCTTTATAGGCCTGGTACAGCGTGTTGTGCGCTGGTACCGAGGCCCGGCATGGGCCTCACCAGTAGGCCCAAAAATCGAGCACGACGACCTGTCCGAGATAGTCGTCGAGGTTCGGGACTGCTCCGTCGATGTTGGTGGAGTTCGCGACAGTGATCGACGGGGCTTTGGCGCCGATAGCAGGTGCGCCGTCGCCCATCGACATCTCGGGTGAGCTGGTCGCCACATTTTCCTGTGGTGAACTGATGGTCGGCTCCCGTGCCTGGGCACTGTCCTTGTTGCATGCGACCAACGCAAACGCGACGGCCACGCCTAAAGCGATGACATAAGACCTCATACCAATATTGTATCGGTTCCTGGCAGCATTGGATCAGATTCTCTCCTCAAATGTTCCTTTCGGACTCAGGACGGGGTAGCCGGGTGCGCTCGCCAACCGCAGGTCAGGCAGCGCGTGATGCCCTTCGTCGTGGCTCTCCCTTCGCTTGCGCTGCGTTGGCTGTTCGGTCTGCTGTGGCGGTTGCAACTGCCCTCACCCACTGCTGCTCGGCACACGCATCCGAACAACAGTGCCACGCCTCGCCGGTTTGCGCTCGCGTCGATAGCACTTGGCGAGCCCCTGACCGTTCCCTAGCTGATGTCCACAGGGCAGACTCAACTTGATTCTGGTGAGCTCGTCAGAGACCAAGCACCCAGCTGTCAAGAGCATCTATGAAATGCGTATGAAACGCACAGATATTCTTATGTTCCCCACGCGATTCTAGCTTCAAAACACAAGACAGGCGCAACAAACTGGAAAGGTCGGCCTATTGTTTGATACAGAATCTGGCACGACATAGAACAGGTGGATCAAAGAGGATGCTTATGGGGAGTCCGAAATGAAGAATCATCTTCGACTAGACGGTGCTAGCTTGGAGCAAATGAGGCTGCTCATTAAGCGCGGATCGCCTCACTTCTTGGGCGCAGAACATGCGTTGAAGATCATGGGGCTGATACGGTCCGACGCTTCCGCACAAGCAATCGAGAACGAGGCAAATCGAATGCCGACTCTTGCAGCAAGCCTCGTCAAGCTCGCCTCATCGGCTATGTTTGGCGCCATAGAAATCAAAAGCGTCAGGTTTGCGATAGAACTGCTCGGTTTCGACGAGCTTTACCGGATCATGATGACTCTGGCGATGTCAAGTCTGAGCGCGAATACATCTACGCGCGGCATTTTCGACGAGGAGGTGTTTAGGCGTCGCTCAGTGACGACGGCATTCATCTGTGATCATTTGGCAAGGCAAAACAATCGACCGGCACCTGAAAAGTACTATCTTGCCGGACTGTTTCAGGACATCGGGTACCTGTTCCTTGCTATTCACCAGCCCATTTCCTTGATGCACGTGCGTTCGGGCGTGGAGAGGACGCCGGATTGTTCGCTGATCGAGGTCGAAGAGCACTGCATGGGGTTCAACCACGCAGAGCTGTCTGCAGTGGTGGCCGAAGAATTCCAGCTCCCGAACGACACTGTCCTTGCGATTAGGCACCATCACTCGCCGCTGGACTGTCCGGACGAGGCGTGCACTTTCGCTGACATCGCCTGTGTGGCGTCGGCGGTCGCAGATTCGATGAATCTATTCGCGGTGCCCGGAATACAGAGTGACGAATTGGATGTTCTGGCCTGTGCTCGGCTCGGAATCGACCCTGCGGTTATGCCGAGTATCGGAGAGACTTCGTACGAGAAAGGCTCGGAAGTGTCTTCGTTGATGATGGCCGCCTAGCTACGGGCGACGCGGCGACTGCGCCGACAGCGTCGCAGAGCACGTACCCTGTGCCGTCCACCCCGTCGGAGATGGACGACAAGAAGAACGACTGATCCTCGCGCGGGGAGAGGGCTCCGAAGTTTAACTCTTCGATCGCAGCTAAAGGTCAGGCAGCGCGCGTGATGCTCTTGTCGTGGCTCCCCCTTCGCTCGCGCTGCGTTGGCTGTTGGCTCTGCTGTGGCGGTTGCAACTGCCCTCACCCACTGCTGCTCGGCACACGCATCCGAACAACAGCGCCACCCGCTAGCCTGGTCACCCGTCGCTGCCTACTTGTCCTGTTTGTTGTACTTTGGCTGTTGCTGCTTGATGATCCGCTTCTCTTGTTGCCTCGCCTCCGAGATAGACTTCTTCTGCTCGATCTGGACTTTCGTACCGGGCACGTAGTCCTTGCCGCCCTTGAGGTGGTCACCAACGCGCTCCTGCACGTTGCCCCTCTTCGCGATGCCGGTGTAGTTATTCTTGCCGCTGTCGGACTTGATCTTGTAGACTACTGGTTTGTCGTCAGGGAGTTTGTCGACCCCGGACTTGTTCATCCGTACTGTCTTTTTGGCCATGTAGACGAGTATACACTTAGTGGGCGAAGCGGTCCCGGGTCCAAGTTCAAGAACGAGTTGCCTCTTGTCTGCCTGGTAATCGCGACTCGCCCGGTCTGACACCCGTGCAGACCGGGAACGTGAACGGTATTTAGCAGCACGGTCTGCCCTGACGGGTCAGACCGTGGAGCACAATGTGAACGGGGCCAGCATCGATACCCAGAAACGAGCGCAGAAATGATCTTGAGACGAGACGATACATTTCGGGTAGTTCTCAATTTGAGAACACCGCAAAACGGCAAGGAAAAAATCGGCACGGGCATTTTCGTATCTAAGAACAGCACTGAGCCATACATCGTCACTGCAACACACGTTGCGAAATCATGCGGCGCAGATTCCAAAGTCGTACTAAGCGATCAAGCGGGGAAAAGCTTGGAATTGGCTCTCGTAGCGTTCAGCCCAAAGTTAGCCTGGCGCCATCATCCTGTTGCGGACATCTCCGTCCTGCCCCTTACCATGACCCCTGCAATTGAAGCTCATATGACAAAGCGCTTCTTTCCTCTTGATCACTTTCACTTACAAAAAACACCTGTTTCAAGAGACTTCGAGTTGACCTCCGTCGGTTTTCCACATGGGCTCGGTGCCCAAGGCCTGTTCAGCCCGCTAACTTACAGATCTTACGCGTCATCGGCACTTATCACGCTGTTGCGATCCGATACTCATACCCCATGCGAGTTCTTTTGCTTAGAGAACCCAAGTGTCGGCGGATACAGCGGATGCCCGATATTTGACTTAGCCTATATGGTCGTGGGAGGAATGACGTCGACGCGGGAAAAGACCTTGTGCGTTGGGATCATGCACGGCACGATTTCCGATGACACAGGTGGAAAACTGTCAGCAGTTACACCAGCCTATTATTTGGACGGTTTCATCTAGAACTAACAATCAACGCACCACATCCGTTAACGTGATTGAGTTCTGGTAGGTCTATCACGCTTCTCAGTACACGACCGCCGTGCCTTAGGTTCAAACGAACCTGTGGGTGGGGTTTGTGCGCCGTTCACAACGTGCCGGGAGTGAGCCCGGCCCGTCCTACGGCCTGGAACAACGGTGCCACCCGTTACCCTGGTCACCGGTCGCTTGCGGACTTCTTCTCTCTTGACGAAATGATACTGAACGGCACGTGGAATAGCAACGGCTAAACTCGAGGCAAGTGAAAAAGCTCTTCTACGTCAGCAGTACCGGCAACGCCCTGGTCACCCCACTAGTCGCTTTCGCCTCATACCTGGATGAAAAGCTTGGCGTGCAAGCACGTATCGACAGCGACCTGCAGGAGTGCGAGGCAGCGCATGTGCTGCTGAGAAGTTCATTGCAGATGTTTCTGAATTCCGCCAATCGCTACATTTCAATTGTGCAAGACAATGCGTGGCAAATAAAGGAATCTGATCTAATCCCAGAGGGCATTGACGAAATTTGGGCGGCTCGCGATGCGAAGTCCAAGCAGGCTGAAGCGGAGCTTGAAGTACTTGTATCTGGCGTGCTCAATCACTTCTACGTGTTCCAACAGCACTTGCTCGAATTCACAAGACAGCTTCAGACGCTGCATGGCGTCCTAGTGGTACAGACTATGGTGGGTAAGGACTGGGAGGAGAAAAAGTGGGAGAAACTACTACGGCGACATTTGGGAGAAATGTACGACCCTAAGCCGGACAGCTCAAGGCTTGCCAACTACCTTAAGATCATGGAATTGCGCAGACAGCGAGTCCACGAATTTCATTTATACGTGCACGCCATTGACGACGGCGAATGGAGCGTCTGCTTCACGCACAGTCGACAACCATGGAAAGACTATGCAGATCCAATACTGACAAATCGAGACCTCGAGAACGCCTGGAATGAACTAAATGACTTTTTGGCGTGGTATCTCCAAGTCTGCGAGAGCATTCTCGGGCCTCGAGAGGAGTGACTGATGGGTGGCCAAGCCGATCCTTTGACACCTGTGCCGAGAACTGAGGAAGCTGACGTTCCAAACATGCGAGCAACGTCTGATTAGGTTCAAATGAACCTGCGGGTGGGGTTCTCGGGAAACGTCGCCCGCTACGCTGTCGCCTGGTTGTCGTCTGCCTTCGGCGTCGCCGTGAAAAGGGAGGGACATGTCGTCCGCTACGCTGTCGCCTAGTTGTCGTCTGCCTTCGGCGTCGCCGTGAAGGACGGCCCAGGGGGAACGTCGGCCACTTCGTTGTCGCCTGATTGTCGTCTGCCTTCGGCGTCGCCGTGAAACAAGCTGGGTGCACGTCGCCCGCTTCGCTGTCGCCTAGTTGTCGGTTGCCTTTGGCGTCGTCTGGAATTGCACCCTTCTCTGTCGGTGAGCAGCGCGAGTTCAGCTTGCAAGGCATGGAGGACCACTTCCGCACCGGCGTTCTGTCTGCGGTCTCGTCCGCTGTGACCGTGCCTTAGTCTGTCCCCTGGGCGGCGCGCGTCGCCCCAGTTTCCGTTGTTGTCGTATGTCATCGTGACCGGACCGCTGTTCGGTTAATCTTCCGACCAGGGATAGGTGTACCGAAGCTGGCCACTCTTTATGTTATAAGTTAGCCAGGTATAGGCGTCAGGTGTCAACGGTAAGTGTGCAATTTCAACGTCTACCTCTCCGCTCCCCTCGCCGATACCGAAATACCGACACCGGAATTCGAGCTCCCGCAGTCGATTCGTTCTCATCCAAACTAGAAGCTTCTGGGCGATTAATGTATTCAATTTGAATTGATCGGAGGTTTCTACGTGGCTCGACAGAGACAGCTCATCGTGTTCGCCATCTGGCCCTCCTTTGAACACAACCGTCGCTAGCAGTTCGGTTGCCACCCGGCCTGGTCCGACTGCAGGCCCATCCGTCGGGCGCAAGATGCGAAGAACAGAATTCCCTGTCTCCGTATCTGCGGACAGCTCAACATTAAACGGCGTCTGGAACACGTCTGTCGCCGCCAGTCGATCGACTTGCCGGGCCAGTCGATCCTTGTCAACCCGAAACTGCTCCTCAGGATCAATTCCGATGCTCGTGGCGTTCGACGTATTCGTCTCTGTCAAACGCTCCTCACTTTGCCCCTTGGCCTTCACGTACTCCTCGCTGGCACGTTCTGCCCCACCTTCTCCATTAGAGGACATGGTCTCCGTGTAACTACACCCGAGCGAGAACATCAGGGGCGTGGCCGCTATTGCGATCAAGACCAGTCCATACAGCTTGTTCATCCGTCAATCCTCTCTTGTCTCGCCTCCGCGTCCGCAGAATCGGAGGTTAGGCTTACATCCACTATACAACACGGGAGCGTCGACCGCTTCGCCGCCCCGACTGTAGTTGCTTTCAGTCGCTTTAGATCACCAGGGCCACCAGGACTTGACTCGATCCCAGGGGCTAGTTTAGAACCTCTTGTCCTGCAATTGGATATTTAGCGAGACAACGTCACCGCCAGGGCTCGTGTAGAAATATACGTAGAGCGCCAGACTCTGAGAGTCATCAGAGTGCCACATCGTTCCAGTACCCCCTTTCGTTATCTCGCTCCGCGTGCCGCCCTTGCACGCCGAGTCAAGCCTTTCCTCGATTCTCTTGATCTCACTTTCGTCCAGCCCCTTCGCTTCGTAATACTCGGGTGCCGAGAATCCGGGGGCATAATTAATCAAATACCCGGGTTCAACTTGTACGAAGCCATATTCGCGCACGATCGCCAGGGCCTCACGGTGGAGCTTGTCTGGAGTGGGCCCTGTCAACCAGCCGAAGGCTCCGGAAGCGACCACGAGCAACACGAAGCTCCCGACGATCCACCAGATCTTCCGCCTATTCGTCACACCTCTACTATGCCACGGCTTTTAGCAATCAACGCCAGTTCCGCGTGCAAGGCATGGAAGACAACGCCCGCGTCGGTTTCTTGTCAGCGGTTTCGACTGCTGTTACAGTTCCTTAGCTTTTGCCGGGGCGGTGCGCCGGTGTTCAAGTGTTAATCTTCGAACATCGGCGTGCCGTCCGCTCGCTTGACGTCAGTAAAAGGACGAAGGTCGGTCGCGAACCAGTACTCCGTCGACCACTCGTTATCACGCTTGACGTTGACGATAAACTGATGATGCACTCCGAGGAAATGTGGCTCCATGTAGTCGAGCTTGTATTCCTCGACGGCCCCAAACTCCTCGTCCAGGGCAAGGAAGTCTTCCGACACGTATTTGAATATCGGATTTGCGTTCAAGTGATCTGTCTCGCCACGTATCGAGGACTCGTAGGCCGCAGCAATCTGCTTAGGATATAGTTCGCCTGCATCGGCACGACGCTGGCCAACCATTCCGACGAACGAACCAACCTGCCAACTTACAAAGAGTAAGAGGATGCCAAGCACGGCTAGCAAAATGTGCGGCTTCTTCATGATTCAATCTTTGCACGTCGCGAATTGGTGTTCGTTCGCCGGTCAGTTCGTCTTGACAAGCGCAACGGACGGATCCATACCGATACGGTCGGATTTCGTCAGCCGAATCACGCCTGTGCCGTCCACGTTCATGATGAATATTCCCAAAACCTCGTTCCGATGGGACATGAACACGATCTTTGAACCGTCTGGGCTGAACGCAGGGTCGGAATCCGCCGACTCGTTTCTCGTCAACCGCGTTACCGCTGTGCCGTCCGCATTCATGATGTAAATGCCCCCAAACGCTATTTTCGCTCCGTCAGGGCTAAACGTTGGAGCGTCGCCGCTAACCGGAATTTCGTTACTTGTTAACTGTATCTTTCCTGTGCCGTCTGCGTTCATCACGAAGATGTCGGAGGTGTTCATGGCCAGAATATCGGAGGTGTCCACGCCGTATGCGTGATACACGATTTTCAAACCGTCTGGGCTGAAGGCAGGATCCCGCCCGCCAGATGTCGTTAGCCTCTTCTGCCCGGAGCCGTCCGCATTCATGACGAAAACATCGGGGGTATCGGCAGCGTACGACTCATATACGATCCGCGAACCGTCTGGGCTGAACGCGGGGTTGTTATCTTGCTGAAAGTTATTCGTCACTCGTCTTTCGTCGGTGCCGTCTGCGTTCATGACGTAGATTTCGCGGTTGCCGTCACGGTTGGACGCAAATGCGATCTTCGAACCATCAAGGCTAAATGCGGGCCGCCAATCTACAGCCTCGTTGTGTGTCAATCGCGTTATTGCTGAGCCGTCCGCATTCATGACGTAGATGTCCCAGTTGCCGTCATGATCGGAAGTGAATGCGATCTTGAGTTCACCTTCCTTGCCAGCGTCGGCATCCTGTTGCGCGCCGCTTTGTAGCGGCGTGACCGCGAGTGCGATTAGAACCAATCCGTACAGCTTCTTCATTGTTCCATCCTCGCTTGTCTCGCCTCCGCATCGTCAGGATCGTCGGCTAGGCCTGCATCCACTATACAACACGGGGACGTCGCCCGCTTCGCTGTCGCCTGGTTGTCGTCTGCCTTCGGCGTCGTCTGGATGTGGACCCTTCTCTGTCGGTGAGCAGCGCGAGTTCAGCTTGCAAGGCATGGAGGACAACTTCCGCACCGGCGTTCTGTCGCCGGTCAGTTCTTCTTCGGAAGGAGCGGGAAGGAAGGACTGGCATCGCGGGCCGCGCTGTTAGTCAGCCGCGTCTGTCCAGAGCCGTCCGCGTTCATGATGTAGATCTCAAAGTTGCCGTCGCGGTCAGACGCAAACGCGATCTTCGACCCGTCAGGGCTGAACGCAGGCTGCCAATCGTTAGCCTTGTTGGTCGTCAGCCGCGTTACCCCTGTGCCGTCCACGTTCATGACATAGATACCATAGGGGCCGTCGCGGCCGGACGTAAACGCGATCTTCGACCCGTCAGGGCTGAACGCAGGCCCGTTATCCCAAACAGCGCGTTTCGTTAGACGCGTCTGTCCTGTCCCGTCCGCGTTCATGATGTAGATGTCCCAGCCTCTGCGGCGGATCTCGGAAACAAACGCGATCTTCGAACCGTCAGGGCTGAACACGGGCTGAGGGCCGAAAGTTGTCGCAAAATCTTGGTCCACATCAGTCGTCAGCATCGTCACTCCCGTGCCGTCCGCGTTCATGACGTAGATGTTATAGTTCTCGTCGCGCTCAGACTCAAACACGATCTTCGACCCGTCAGGGCTGAACGAAGGCTCGTCCTCGATAGTCGAGTTGTTCGTCAGCCGCGTCACTCCCGTGCCGTCCGCGTTCATGACGTAGATCTCGGGGTTGCCGTCGCGGCCGGACACAAACACGATCTTCGTCCCGTCAGGGCTGAAAGACGGATCGTTGCCATCCGCGTGATTCGTCAGGTTCGTCTGTCCAGAGCCATCTGAGTTCATCACGTAGATCTGTGAGTTGCCGTCGCGCCATGATGCAAACGCGATCTTGAGTTCCCCTTCTTTCTTAGCGTCAGCATCCTGACTCGCGCTACCATGTAGCAACGGGACCGCTAGTGCAATCAAAACCAGACCATACAGCATCTTCACTGCTCAATCCTCTCTTGTCTTGCCTCCGCGTCCGCAGAATCGGAGGTTAGGCTTACATCCACTATACAACACGGGGCGGGGCGCGCACGCCGCCCCGACTGTAGTTGCTTTCCGTCGCTTTAGATCACCAGGGCCACCAGGACTTGACTCGATCCCAGGAGCAAGTTTAGGGAATCTTGTCGTACAAGATGATGTCTAGCGATACACCGTCACCGTTAGAGCTTGTGTAGAATGATACGGAGATCGCCAGACTCTCAGATTCCGCAGGGTGCCACATCGTTCCAGTACCCCCCTTCGTTATCTCGCTACGCGTGCCGCCCCTACACGCCGAGTCAAGCCTTTCCACGATTTTCTTGATCTCGCTTTCGTCCAGCCCGTTTGCGTCGTAGAACTTGTATTCCGGAATCCCGAGCTCCCAGCCAGTCATCGGCACGGGTCTCTGTACTTCAACGAAGCCATATTCGCGCGCGATCGCCAGGGCCTCACGGTGGAGCTTGTCTGGAGTGGCCCCTGTCAACCAGCCGAAGGCTCCGGAAGCGACCACGAGCAACACGAAGCTCCCGACGATCCACCAGACCTTCCGCCTATTCGTCACAGCTCTACTATGCCACGGCTTTGAGCAATCAACGCGAGTTCCGCGGGCACGGCATGGAAGCCAACGCGCGCGTCGGCGTTCTGTCAGCGGTTTCGTCCGCTGTGACCGTTCCTTAGCTACGCACCGGGGCGGCGTTCCTCCGCCCCGGTGTTCGTTCGTCGGTCAGTTCTTCTTCGGCAGGAGCGGGAAGGAGGGTTCGAAGTCGCCTGCCGCGTTATTCGTCAAACGCGTCACACCTGTGCCGTCTGCATTCATGGTGTATATCTCACTGTTATCGTCTTGCCGCCAGCTAGAAAACGCAATCTTCGATCCGTCGGGGCTGAACGCAGGATCATAGTTTCCGTCAGAATCATGCGTAAGCCTCGTCACTTCCGTGCCGTTCGCATTCATGATATAGATGTGTCCGGCGAGGTCGTCGCGATCTGAATCGAACGCAATCTTGGACCCGTCGGGACTGAAAGCTGGACGGTAGTCGACGACCGGGCCGTTGGTCGTGAGCCGCGTCACTCCTGTGCCGTCCGCGTTCATGACGTAGAGCTCCACGTTGCCGTCTCGCAGGGACTCAAATGCTATCTTCGACCCGTCGGGGCTGTAAACAGGGTCGCCATCTCGATGTGGGTGATTCGTCAGGTTAGTCACGCCTGATCCGTCCACGTTCATTACGAAGATATCTGTGTTACCGTCCCGTCCGGATTGGAAGGCGATCTTCGATCCGTCGGGGCTGAACGCCGGTCCACGATCGTAGGCCTCGTGGCGCGTGAGGTTTGTCTGCCCAGAGCCGTCTGTGTTCATGATGTAGATATCAGCGTTGCCGTCGCGGTCGGACGTGAAAGCGATCTTGGACCCGTCAGGGCTGAACGCAGGGAGATAATCGGAGGCGGCGTTATCTGTCAGCCGCGTCTGCCCGGAGCCATCCGCGTTCATCGTGTAGATTTCCCAGTTGCCATCACGGTCGGACATGAATGCGATTATTACTTTGCTGGCATCGAATTCTACGGCGCCTGTGGGCATATCGCTTTCGGTCGGTTCCATGGCGGCATTTGGTATGCCAGACGAGTCGCCGTTGGCTGAGGCGTCACCACGACAAGAGAGTACGGACACGAGCGGCAGGGCCGCGAATGCGGTCAAGAGCAAAGCGCACGGCTTCTTCATCGATCAATCATCTATTTCCTCGCCTCCGCGTCCGCAGAATCGGAGGTTAAGCTTACATCCACTATACAACACGGGGACGTCGCCCGCTGCGCTGTCGCCTGGATGTCGTCTGCCTTCGGCGTCACCCCGGTGTCCGTTCGCGGGTCAGTTCTTCTTCGGAAGGAGCGCGAAGGAGGGACTATCATCGTCGGCCTCGTTTTTCGTCAGCCGCGTCTGCCCCGTGCCGTCAGCGTTCATAAGGTAGATCTCACGGTTGCCGTCACGTTCCGAGACAAATGCAATCTTCGAACCGTCAGGGCTGAACGCAGGAGAGCTATCGACCGCAGCGTTGTTCGTCAGCCGCTTCAGCCCTTTGCCGTCGGTGTTCATGACATAGATATCCGCGTTGTCGTCACGCCTGGTCATAAACGCGATCTTCGATCCGTCAGGGCTGAACACAGGCTGAAATTCGACATCCTCGCTGAACGTCAGATTCGTCTGCTCGGTGCCGTCCGCATTCATGACGTAGATATTGTAGAAGCCGTCGCGTGAGGACCTGAACGCGATCTTCGAGCCGTCCGGACTGAACCCCGGCTGACCATCCCAGGCTGGGCTGTTCGTCAGGTTCGTCCGCCCTGTGCCGTCCGCGTTCATCACGTAGACGTCCGCGCCGTAATCGCCGTGGCTGGACACAAACACAATCTTCGACCCGTCGGGGCTGAACGCAGGAGACCAATCCCTAGCCGCGCTGTTCGTCAGATTCGTCAGCCCAGAGCCGTCAGC
Organism: Armatimonadota bacterium; assembly: GCA_022563855.1. NCBI lineage: Bacteria > Bacillati > Armatimonadota > Armatimonadota bacterium. The sequence continues at coordinate 96,200 of JADFMN010000010.1, read as the reverse complement.
GTTCATGATGTAGATACTCATGTCGTCGTCGCCGACGCGCTTGGAATGAAACGCGATCTTAGAGCCGTCTGGGCTGAACGCAGGATATCCATCGTAGGCCGCGTTGTTCGTCAGGTTCGTCTGCCCGGAACCGTCCGCGTTCATGACGTAGATCTCGCTGTTGCCGTCGCGCATTGATGCAAACGCGATCTTGAGTTCCCCTTCTTTGCCAGTGTCAGCATCTTGCCGAGCGCTGCCTTGCGGCGACGAGACCGCTAGTGCAATCAAAACCAGGCCGTACAGCTTCTTCACTGCTCTATCCTCTCCTGTCTCGCCTCCGCATCCTCAGGATCGGAGGTTCGACTTACATCCACTATACAACACGGGGGCGTCGCCCGCTACGCTGTCGCCTGGTTGTCGTCTGCCTTCGGCGTCGTCTGGATGTGGACCCTTCTCTGTCGGTGAGCAGCGCGAGTTCCGCGTGCAAGGCATGCAGGACAACGCCCGCGTCGGCGTGCTTTCTGCGGTCTCGTCCGCTGTGACCGTTCCTTAGTCTGTTCCCCGCGGCGGCGCGCTACCGCCGCCCAGACATTCGTTCGCCGGTCATTTCTTTTTTTAGCTGCATCGAGAAGGATGGATCCGAATCACTGTGCCTGATGCCCGTCGCGGGCACAATAGCCGTACCGTCCAAGTTGATCGAGTAGATTCTGTAACCGCGAGACCTGGAGGATACAAACTTGATTTCCGAGCCGTCGGCACTGAAGACAGGATACAGGTCATTTGCCTCATCATGCGTGACGCGCCGCTGATCCGTGCCGTCCGAGTTCATCGTGTAGATTTCTTGGTTCCCATCGCGCTCGGACGCAAATACAATCATTGAGCCATCTGGGCTGAAGGCGGGCTGCCAATCGACCGCTGCATTGTTGGTCAACTGTGTTATGTCCGTCCCGTCAGCATTCATTGTATAGATGTCAAAAGTCGGTACCGTACCAGACACGAATGCTATCTTCGATCCATCTGAACTGAACGTAGGTTCTGCATCATAGACTAAGTTGTTCGTTAATCGCCTCGCTCCGCTGCCATCCGGTTTCATCACGTAGATTTCCCAGTCACCGTCTCGATCCGACATGAACACGATCAGTGAACCATCGGGGCTGTACGACGGTTCTCCATTCCTTCCCACACCGCTCGTCAGGCGCTGCAATCCTGTTCCGTCTGTGTTCATCAAGTAGATATCACTGTCACCGCCCCTTTCTGAAACGAACACGATTTTCTCGCGTTCAGGGCTGAACGCAGGCGACCAGTCGGCTTCTTCATGATTGGTTAACCGAGTCCGACCAGAGCCGTCTAAATTCATGATGTAGATATTGTCGTTTCCGTCGCGGCCCGACGTATATGCGATCTTGCCATCCTCAGATACGCCCTGTGCCGCACTGGCATTTGGTTGGTTCCAAACCGCCCCTGTAACTTCCTCGCTCTTGCTCGACGACATCCTCTCTGTGCAACTACACCCAAGCGAAAACATCAATGGCGTGATTGCAAGTGCGATCAAGACCGGTCCGTACAGCTTCTTCATTGCTCAATCCTCTCTTGTTTCGCCTCCGCATCCTCAGGATCGGAGGTTAGGCTTACATCCACTATACAACACGGGAGCGTCGCCCGCTTCGCCGTCGCCTGGTTGTCGTCTGCCTTCGGCGTCACCCCGAAAAGGCTGGGAAACGTCGCCCGCTTCGCCGTCGCCTGGTTGTCGTCTGCCTTCGGCGTCGCCCGCTACGCTGTCGTCTGGTTGTCGGCTGCCCTCAGCGTCACCAGGCGACGACTAGGTGACGTCGCCCCGAAGACTCGGCGAAACTTCGAACGGTCGTGACTATTCGGCGCAACGACGTATAGAATCAGTTGCAGGAAACCACCATGCCGACGATTCAAGGCAACAGGCACGTGCTCGCAGTGCAGAGCGTCGAGACCAGCAGCCGCTACTACCAAGACGTCTTGGGTTTCGAGGAGACGCTGGCAGTCGGCGACGACTGGCGATTCCTCTCGCATGGCTCGTGCCGTATCATGCTGGGCCAGTGCGTGGACGAGGTCCCTGCGGGCGAGACAGGGAACCATAGTTACTTCGCCTATTGGGACGTCGACGACGCGGCTGCAATTTATGAGTCCTGGAAAGAGAAAGGGGCAGAGATACTCAAGCCGCTCACGGACGAGTCCTGGGGGCAGCGCGAATTCACCGTGCGCACGCCCGACGGCCACAGGATTACAGTAGGAGAGGACATCGCTTAGCATCCGTGGCTTCGTGGCACGAAACTCGGGGAAGCGCTCAAAAACCCCGTCACAGCAGCAGAATCCTCGAACGGTGGTGACTATTCGGCGTTAAGACGTATAGAATAGATCGCAGGGAATCACCATGCCGGTTTACAAGATCAAAGTCAACGGTGTGGAACGGACGGTGACCGCCGTCCCGGACATGCCTCTTCTCTGGGTTCTGCGCGACAAGCTGAACCTCACTGGTTCGAAGTTCGGGTGCGGCGTGGGCGCGTGCGGCGCGTGCACCGTACTGATCGGCGGCGACGAGATGCGCAGTTGCCAGTTCCCGATTAGACTGGTCGGAACCGACGAGGTCACGACGATCGAGGGGCTTTCTGAAGACGGCTCTCACCCGATGCAGAAGGCGTTCGTCGAGTACGACGTGCCGCAGTGCGGATTCTGCCAAGGCGCAAAAATCCTCGCGGCAGTCGCACTGATCAACAGGAATCCCAACGCGACCGACGAAGAGATCGACGGAAAGCTCGGCGGGCACATCTGCAGGTGCGGGACGTATCAACGCATGCGCGATGCGATCAAGGCCGGGGCGGAGGAGATGAGATGATCCAGACCACACAACTCAGCAGGCGGACGTTTTTGCAGGTCGTTGGTGTCGGCGGCGCGGGCCTCGCGCTCGGTTGCTACACGGGCCCTGCGCTTGCGGCAGGTAGCGATGCAGAATCGCTGATTGCCAACGCGTTCGTCATGGTCGATCCCGACGGCAAGGTGACGATCACCGTCGCGCGGTCGGAGATGGGCCAGGGCGTGCGCACGTCGATGGCGATGATCGTCGCCGAGCAGATGGACGCCGACTGGAAGCACGTCGTCGTCGTTCAGGCGCCCGGAGACGGCGCTAAGTACGGAAGCCAGAGGACTTGGGGCAGCCAGAGCACGCTCTCGCAGTACGACCGATTGAGCGACATGGGCGCGGCTGCGCGCGTCATGCTCACTGCGGCTGCGGCAAAGAAGTGGGACGTCGAACCAGCGACCTGCCGGACCGACGCCTGCATCGTCTATCACGACGCAAGCGGCAGATCTGCCACGTACGGCGAACTGACAGAAGACGCTGCCAAGATGCCGATCCCCGAAGAGCCGAAGCTGAAGGACAAGTCCGAGTTCAAGATCATCGGACAGCCGCTGCTTCGGGTCGATAACCAGGACGTAGTCACCGGCAAAGCGATCTACACGCAGGACGTCCAGATCCCCGGCGCGGTCCACGCGGTCATCGAGCGGTGCCCCGCGTTCGGCGGCAAGCTGATCAGCTTCGACGACTCTGCGGCGCGCAAGGTCGATGGGGTTCTCGACGTCATCGAAGTTTCGAACGGCGTCGCAGTCATCGCAGAGCACACGTGGGCTGCGTTTCAGGGGCGCGACGCGCTCGACATAGAGTGGGATCTCGGTCCTAACGCAACGCTCGACTCAGCCGAGATCAACCGTCGGCTCCGTGCGGAAGTGAAAGAGCATCCGTCGGTGCCAGCTGGTTCCAAGCTCGTCGACGCGACCTATGATTTCCCTTATCTGGCGCACTTTACGATGGAGCCGCAGAACGCGATCGCAATCGTCAAGGCCGGCAGCTGCGAGATATGGGCTCCTTCACAAGCGCCCGATATGTTGCAACAAAACGTTTCGCGCTCGCTAGACCTTCCGATCGAGGCCGTAACGATCCATGTGCCTTTGCTGGGCGGAGGTTACGGCCGCAGAGGAAGAGGCGACTTTGCGATGGAGGCGGTCGAGGTCTCGAAGAAGATCGCCAAGCCGGTCAAGCTCCAGTGGTCGCGCGAAGACGACACGCGGCACGACTACTACCGCCCGCAGTCGCACCACTCTCTTCGCGGCGCGGTTTCAGCGGGCAGGCCCGTAGCTTGGAACCACCAGATGATCAAGGCTGGTGGTCGCGGTGGACGTGGGGGCGCGGCGCCGATTCCGTATGCGATCGAGGGCGCGAGCATGGTAACCGGCTCGGCTGCTTCGTCTGTGCCGACCGGCGCGTGGCGCGCGGTCGATCACGGCATGATCGGCCCGGCAGTCGAGTGCTTCATCGACGAAATGGCGGTCGCGGCAGGGAAGGACCCTTACGAGTTTCGCCGCGATAACTTGAGGGAGATGTTTAATCGGGACGGCACGAAGGACGAGCGGATGCTCAACATCCTCAATCTCGTCGCCGAGAAGTCAGATTGGGGCAAGTCGATGGGCGAGAACCGGGGACAGGGCATCGCGTGCTTTGACGGGTACGGCTGCCGAATCGCGCACGTTGTCGAGGTGACGATCAACGAGTACGACGAGATCAAGGTTGATCGCGTGACGATCGCTATCGATCCCGGTCTGGCGATCAATCCGAAAGGCGTCGAGGCGCAGTTGGAAGGGTGTTGCATAGACGCGATCTCGGCGACTCTTCTCGCGAAGATAACGATCCGGGATGGAGGCGTCGTCGAGGCCGATCCGAACGATTACCTGTGGGCACGGATGTACGACTCGCCAAAGATCGAAGTCCACATGATCAACGACACCGCGAGACCGGGCGGCATGGGAGAGACCGGTTTCCCGTCGATGCCGGCGGCGATTGCAAACGCTGTTTTCGCTGCGACCGGCAAGCGTGTTCGAAAGTTCCCGATCGTCCTGGACGAGCTAGTTTAGCCGATGCGCGACGTTCTACCCGCGCTACAGCGTTGGGCGGACGCAGGCGATAAATTTGCGCTTGCGACGGTCGTTAGGACGTGGGGGTCGTCGCCCCGTGCGGTCGGCTCAGTCATGGGCGTTCGCGCAGACGGTGCGACTTGCGGTTCTGTGAGCGGCGGGTGCATCGAGTCCGCCGTCATCGAAGACGCCATGCAGGCTCTGAGTTCGGGAGAGGCACGACGACTGCACTTCGCACACATCACTGACGAGATGGCGTGGGAAGTCGGCCTGTCGTGCGGCGGTGAGGTGGACGTCTGGATCGACTGCCTGCCTGCGGATCGCGACCGGAAGCTCTGGGACGAGCTGGTCGCAAAGCTTGAGCACGATGAACCGTGTGTGTTGGCAACTCTGTACGATCCCTTTCGTCAGCTCTTGTGGACGCCCGGTCAGGACGGCACGGAAATTCAAGCGGCGTACGACGCCCGCAGGAGCCAGGAGGTTGAAATCGACGGGAAAAAGTGGTTTTGCAACGTCCTCTCTTGCCGTGATCGGCTCGTCATCATCGGTGCAGTTCACATCGCGCAGTCGCTCGTAGGTTTTGCGAAGGCGGTCGGTTTTGAGACCGTCGTCATCGATCCGCGGACTGCGTTCGCGCAGAATGAACGGTTCAAGACCGAGCCGGATAAGATGATCGCAAAGTGGCCGAAGGAGGCACTGGAGAGCGTTGCCATCAACGAAGACACGTACGCGGTAGTTCTCACGCACGACCCGAAGATCGACGATGCGGCTCTTGAGATTCTGCTGCGCAGCCCGGTCGCGTACATCGGAGCGCTCGGAAGCCGGACGACTCAGGCCAAACGGCGCAATAGCCTCGCGGCCAAAGGTTTCACAGACGAAGAGCTTGATCGCATCCGCGGCCCGGTCGGGCTTAAGATCGGAGCGAACAGCCCGGAAGAGATCGCGCTCAGCATCATTGCTGAAATCGTTCAGGTAAAAAGATCGCGTGGTTAGCGCAGTCGTTCCTGCGGCGGGCATTTCCCGGCGAATGGGAGGACCGAACAAGCTGCTCCTCCCTTGGCATGGCGAGACTGTGCTGCGGGCGGTCGTGGACACTCTGCTCTTCTGCGAGTTGGAGGTCGTAGTCGTAACGGGGCGCGATGCGGAAGACGTTGCAGAGGAGGTCCCGCCAGCGCGCACGGTGTTCAATCCGGAGTTTGCTCAGGGGCTTGGCTGCTCGATAGCCGTCGGCGTCGAGGCGTGCCGACCGGGGATTCCAATCCTCATCGCTTTGGGCGACATGCCTCGTCTTGATCCAGAGGTCGTTCTCTCGATCGTGGCTCGCTGGCAGCAGGAGCCGGACGACGCGATCATCGCACCGGTGTATTCTGCGGAGCCGGATCGTTATGGCCATCCGGTGCTGTTCGGGCCTCCGTACCGCGACGCGCTGCTGGCCTTGTCGGGCGACGAAGGCGCTCGCTCGATCGTCAAGGCGAACCGCGAGCGGCTGGTGACTATCGACGTCGAAGGCTCGTTGACCGGGATCGAAGTCCCTGCCGACATCGCGCCTTAACCCCGATTCATGCTGGCGTGTTATTCACGTGAGCGTGGCCTGCTCAGTATTTGCCGGACAGCATCCAGCCGCCGGTGCGCATCGTCGAGCGAATACGGCCCGAACCCCTGCTCTTCATGTTCGCGCATCAGGCGCAGTTCCTCCTCGATCCAATGTTCGGCCTGCTTCCAGTCCTCGCTGTTCTCGTAATATCGCGCGAGCGAGGTTGCGCGGAAGAGCTGCGCCTTCATGTCGTGTGAGAACTCCGAGTATTGGATCTGTGCGAAGATATCAGGCCGCCATTCACAGCTCGGCTCGTCGAAGACGCCGTTCCAAATCTCCTCCAGCGGCGGAAGAGCCGCAACGTCCACGCCCAGCGTGTTCGGCATATAATGGAACCCAATGGTGCCGTCCGGGCGGCTGCTGACTCCGCCGACGAACAGCACTGGCTCGCGCGCGTCGGTGAACCGCATCGAGACCTTGACAGTACGCTTTCGCCATGCTTTGTCCGGAACGAGCTGTACGAGCACTTCCCTTTCGATCCGACCGTCTGGCGACTGTTGTGTTAGGTCGTCGTCAAAGGACAGCAACGAGGACGAAGGCGCATAGACTGTGCCGATGTCGTCGGTGACCGTCAGCCGGTACCCGCGCCAAGACCGTGTCTTGTCCCCGACTTGATAGGTGACGAACACGGTTCCATCACGCGCGACGTCGACGCTCCTCACGACGAGCCGTCCGCCCTTGATGTCGATCGTCGCAAGCTCTGTCGCCGCAAGTTCACGAAAGAGGTCGCTCTTGTCATCGTCTTTAGAAATGACGGGCACGCCAGGCTTCAAGAAAAAGTGGCCTTTCGGGAAGTTCGGCGAGTAGTCGAACGTCATCTCGCCTCGCAAGCGCCACACGTCCTGTTCGTTCGAGTAGTGCTCGACGCTGATCGGCAACAGCGTCCTGGCATCGGCAAAGATCAGCATGCGCTCACGCAGCCCCGTTGAATCGACAGTAGCGATCTTGACATCCGCCCCCCTAAACTTTCCGTCGGTCAAGGTGACCTCCTTACTGTTCATCCCGCCGGAGCTGAGCATCGAGGAGAGCCCTAGACCTTTTGTGTTGTGACTGAACGGGCCGGACGGCATCGAGGAGCGCACGTATCTCCCCGCTGCCGTATCGAGGCGGTATAGCCCGCCGTCGAACCACACGCTGTCCTCGTTGCCTGTCGTCAACCGCCAGCGACCTTCGTAGTAGGCGATCGTGCCCTGCGAGATTCGCGAACCGTCTTCCAAGATCGCAAAGCTCTCCATGCGGACGCTCTTCACATCGTCGAGCGCGCCGGCGACCTGAGCGAGGGTCGGTTGCGCCTGGGCACGCGGGAAGATGAAGACGCTCAGCACCACCGCCGCAGCGGCGCCGAGCGTTGCGCCCCATCTCCTTGCTTTGACCGAGGTCGTTGCCCGCTTCAGTTTCGCGTCGATCTTTTCGTCGAGCGCAGGTCGCTCCGTGATCGGTTCCATTGCGCTTTTCAGCGCGTGTTCGAAAGTTGTCTCGTTCATTTCGTTTCTCCTTCGGTCGCACGCCCGGAATAGTCACGGACGCGGTTTCGCGCGCGCTGAAGAAGGCTGTTGGTGGCTGGGTAGGTTCTGCCAATCACCTCGGCGATCTCAGCGATGGACATCTCCTCGAGCACTTGCATCGACAGCGCGTCTCGCTCCTCGTCTGGAAGTGAAAAGAGCGCCCGCATCGCCTGCTGCGACACGAAGTTTGCGACGAACTCTGCGAATAGGTCCGCCGATGGCTCTTCCGAACCGCGGATCGACCAGTCTTTTCGCCTGCGGTACGAATCGGCAATCTTGCGCCGTGCGATTCCTAGCAGCCAGAGACGCGGTTCGCCCTTCCTTCTCTTCCAGTGCCGGAACGCGTTGGCGAAGACCTCCGCCGTCACGTCCTCGGCCTCTTCGACCGGCCTGACCCGGCGTGAGACGAAGGCGAACACCAGCGACTGGTACAGCCTCCGCGCCTCAGGAAAGTCGATGTCGACGGCCTCCTCGACCATCGCATCACTCTGTGTTATTGATCCGCTCACCAACAGCTCCGTTCAAGCATACGCCTATAAGGGGAGTTCGCGCGGGAGCCGACTTTCTATCGAAATCTCCGAGGGTTCGCAACCTCGATCGACTTTAGACGTCAACGGTTGGAGCCTCGGACGTAGCTTGTCGCAGACCAACTGCTGTTGAGAGCGCGTCCTGAGGCATGAACGCATGAAGCGCCCGTCCACGGGCAATGCGGTTGCTTGCCCGTGCCACCCGGAGAGTTATCGCGTGCAAGCCTCCACGTCATGCTGCGCGCGGATGTGGAGGCAAACAAAGGAACACAGAAACCGGTGCCCTGCCTCTGGCGGAGGTAGGGCACCGCATCACTTGCTGGCTCGCGTGAGCCTTACTTTCGGCGTCGCCGCGCGGCGAGCGCTGCGAGGCCGATGCCGAGCGCGATCATCGAGGCGGGCTCCGGAATGAGCTGGAGCGAAGCGTTGTCCACGAACCCGGAGTTAGCTCCGATCGAGGCGTTGGTAAAAGCAACCTCGACCCCGACCCAGGTGGCAGGCCCAGGGATCGCCGAACGGTAGTACAGCCCTTGCCAGGTGGACGCGTCATTGTCCAAGACCATGGCCCGACTGTCTACGCTCAACGGGTTGCCCCAGTCGTTGGCGGTCTGAAAATAATGCAGTTTGAGCCTTATATCAGCGGCGGTAGCGTCCGAGTTGTACCAGGCCTCCACTTCCAAGATGCCTTGGGCGCCTCTGTTGGAAATGTCAACGAATTGAAAGGCCTGCGTTTGGGTCAAGTTATCGTCATCCATCTTGAGCATCCAGCTGCCCTTATAAGGAATGATGCCGTTGGTCGGACCCGTGTCACGAACGGCTACCTCGACTCCCCAGAGTCCAGGCTGGAGCGGGTTCACAATGCCCGCAAGGGGTACGACGTTATCAGTCTCAAACCCTCCCTCTATTAGGAGGTTTTGCGCGCTCCCGAGCGTTGGAAGCGCAAGGACCGCCAAGCCGGCCAAAGCAAGTTTGATCCTACGTGTCATTTTCATTCTTTGCTCCTCGATGCTAAGCGCCATCTCAACGATGGCCTGCCTAGTCCTTTACCATTGTGTCAGGTTTCCTGGCCCGCCGCGCCTAGCAAAAATACTAGCTTGTGGGCCTCCAGATCGCCCACACAAACAGAATGGCGAGGCTAGCGACGACGGCGTCGAGCCAACGCGACCAACCCAAGGCGGGCGCAGGCATCATGCAGGGCGCCTGTCGGCATCCGGATAGAGAAGTCGAACAAGACTCGCTAGCCGAACATCTTGCGAGCCGGAGCAGGTTGCTGTCTATATCGCTGTAGAAGGAGTCGGCGGATGGGAATCATGCCGCGACACACGCCAAAGCACCTTGGTAGCCTTACATGGCGTTCCGCATTGACGAAATGAAGGAAGACGGCTCGTCAGTCGTAAGGGTTGAGCTTGACTTCCAGCACGTCTCCCGGCTTTAGCACGAGGCCGTCTTTGAACTCGATAGTGACGCGTTGGCCGATCACCCTTGTGACCGTGTCCATCTTCTCTCCGTTGACCGAGATCGAAGCCCGGCCGCCCACGCTACTCGTCAGATCGAGTTTCTTCAGAGCCAGTTCGCCCCAAACGATCTCGATCCTGTTCGTCTGTGTGTTGCCGTTGATCGTCTGGCTGAAGGAGCCCCAGCCCTCGGCAGTCGTGAACGCCGCCTTGAAATCCTCGGGCGTGATGCGTGGGTCGAAAGCGAGCCGACCCGCCGGGCCGTCGTACTCGAATCCCAGCAGCGCAAGATACACGCCCCAGCTTGCGAGCGCGCGGGCGTAGTGGTCGCTGCACTCAACCTCGTTGTACGGGTTGCGTTTTGCTGGGTGGTAGCGGTCGTGGACCGCGCGGCAGATCGCAAGCCCCTCTTCGACCATCCCTTCCCAGATCATGTTCCCGGCGACTTGGTACTCGATGCCGGTCCAGACTTCGTTGCGGTATCGCACGGGCGTCTCCGGCCTTCCACCGTTCGGCCATGTGCAGATGAAAAGCCCCGCCTCGCTCGGCACGGCGAAGTCGCGCTCCGCCTTCCAAAGCTTGTTCTGCGGCGCGACGTCCGGCGCCCAGTTGTACTTCCACACGGCTTTCAACGAAGACAGGACGTTCTCTTTCGGATAGATGTAGCCGAGTCCGACCTGGTGCGCCCACCCCTGTCCGAACATCATGTCGGAGATGCACCCCGGCCCGTACTGGTATCTCGTGTGCTTCTCCGCATCCACGTCTTGGAAGTAGTACTCGCCGTTCCAGATGCGCTCGGTCGATTTTTCTCTACCGCTTTCAAAAATTGTGCGGCACTGGACTGCGAAATCACTGTCGCCTGTCAGTTTCGCCATCTCTTCGCCCGCTCTTAGTGCGGCGAGATACAGCGACCCGACGAACGTATTCGGCCCCTCGAAGTTGATGTCGAACGTGTTGTGCTGGCTGTCCTCGATCAGTCCGTCCTGATCCGGGTCGTGGCCGATCATGAACTGCAGCGCCTTCTTGATCTTTGGGTAATTGCGCTTGAGGAAGCCGTCGTCCGCGCTCATCAGGTGTTCGCGATACGCCTTCAGCACCGTGCCGCACTGGCCGTCGGCGGCGTAGGCGCGGTTGCTGCGGAAACCGACCAGCCCAGTCTCCTCGTCGAAGCCGTCGTCGAAGTCCTGCCGCTCTCTGATGTTGCGTTCAAGCTCCGGGAACAGCCGCGCGAGCGCGTGCTCGTAGTTCCAAACGTGCGTGCAAGTGCCTGCACAGCACACGACGCCCTCCCACGCCCAGAACCGCCCCGAGCCCCACCACTCGGTCGTGCCGGTCGCGAGGTTTCCGACCGTCGAATGCAATCTGTCGAGCAGCCAGTAGGGAAGGGAAGAGTCGTAATACGTATCGACCCACTTCTTGGTATCGCCGCTGAGTCGGTCGTAGTTTTCAATGATGTATTCAACGACTTCTCCGGCATCAGCGAACCAGTTTGCGTACTGCCGACCACGCTGGTGATTTGGGAAGTGCCAGGCGACGACTATTGTTATGGTCTCACTCTCACCCGGCTTGAGCTCGATAAAGTTGGATATTACGGATGAGTAATGCGGTTTGGCAAAGTCGTATGAGCCCTCGCCGCTGGCGTCGCCGCTGCTCAGGATAGCCAGCGCGAGCGTGCCATGGTCGTGGTTTGCGTCGCCGCGCCGCTTCCTAACATCTTCGCGGCTTCGGACAGTGTCAGCCTGCTCGATGTGGTCGATGTTGATGTGCCCCCATCCGCCGGTCGCAGTATCGACAATGACGAAGTGCGCCCTTTTCCCGTTGAACTCCGAGACGTTCCAAGTCTCCCATAGCAGCTCTTCGTCGTTCAGCCCTGTCGCCGTTCGCACGACTTTGCCATCGACGATCAGGTTCATGCACTCTTCACCGGGGTGGTTTCCTCCTCCGATCTTGAAGTTAATGTAGCGACGCTCAATCGTGAACTCCGGCGATGTGAGAGTGCCCGTCGTGCCGTCGCCTTGCAAGAAGGTGTTGACCAGTCCTTCGCCGACGTAGCCGCTAACGTTGTTCTGGTTAGCCAGCGTGCCACGTGCGGGACCCGTGCCGAACGAGTCGCCCGTCGCGATCCAACCGCCGTAGTTTTCGGCCTCGAAGTCCTCGATCAGTATCGAGGGGCGCGGATCGGTGACGTCTTCCTCGAATTCGTCAGTCGCAGGATCGGCGCTGTTCACGGCCATGCTCATATCAGAGCGAACAATGCACTTCGTATGTCTTTCGCGTCCGCCCGGATTGTCCTCCGCCGACCGCGCGACGGCGTTTTCCAGATTTGAACCGACTTTGAAGCGCACGTCTGCGTGCGAGGTGTTTGTGATCGTGACGTCAAAGATCGTCACAGGAAGAGACGAGTCCTTGGCATTCAGTGGGATGAACGGCGAATAGACCCGGCTCGTGGCTTGTAGCGGGCAGTCACCGGTTTCGTAGTTGACCGTAGCGACGGGGTACTGTCCGTTGAAAGTGATGTGGTCAAAGCCGTCTTTGTTTAGTTGCCACGCTCTTAGCGGAACTTCACCGTAAATGCGTAGGCCAATGATGTGATACACCGGCTTTCCCACAGAACGCTTGGCGTAGTTCGTCGCGCCGTAGCTGAGGAACTTGTGTTCGTTGAACACCTCCCAATGCCCGAGGGTGCCGTCGCCGCAGACGTACATCTGGCCCGCCGCGATCCCGCCACAAGGCATGCCGATGGACTCAAGCTCCGCGCCGCTCCAAACCTCTTTCACGCCCCGCTGGAAAAGCGCGTCCCGCCACGCCTTCGGCAGGTTCTTGTCGACAGGGATGAAATGATCTTGAACCACGATAGAACCGTCCTGAAGGAACTCGATGACGCCGGAAGCGAGCGGCACCGTCCCGGCCATCTGCAAAAAGTCGCGCCGCGTAAAACCTCTGAACCCCGCCATCGAATCGCTCCTTGAGCGAGTTTAACCCGAACTGGGCAAGATCGACAGCTAAGGAATCGTCATGAAGGTGCAAAGCCGATGATTTGGTATTTAAGTGGTGGTGCGGCTTGGTGGACGATCAGTGCACCCCTAGCGGCTTGGTCTGGAAAATCATGATGATGGTGTGCTCGGGCATAGCCAGGATGGCCAATCAGATGCGCAAGAACCTAACGAAGAAATAGTGCAAGAAGAAGCCTAACAGTCCAGTGCTGCATCCCCATATCCACGACTGCGGCTGCCCACCGTCAGACAGGAGATGCGTGCCTGAACCTACCATAAGTCCAAGGACGCCTCCGCTAAGAACAATCCAAATGACGACGATCAAGCAGAGCCGATGATATCTGTATTGCCCTGAAGTCTCCTCTTGCGTCTTAGAGATGAAATTCGACATGCTTCTTTCGGTCCCGGTGGATCCGGTCTGCTTGATCCACGTCTGGTGCTCAAGGGCCGTCTCACCCAAGTTCAGGGTCTGCTCGATGTTAAAGCCGGCCCAACCTAGACGGAGCATTTCGACAGTCAGAATCGAGAGTGTTATGAACATGCCCCAACTGACAACCCCCAAACCCATCAGTGCGAATGGCAACAGCTCTTTCAGATCATCGGCTACTGACGTGTCCGTAAGAGCGACCGACGCCACAACTAGTGCGACGACTAGCGTCGCAGCGGACGAAATCATTCCTCCGAGAAGCTTCGTTTCAAGCTCGATGATCTCGTTTCTAATTGACTTGTAGGTTTCAAGTAGGGCATGGTTCCGAAATGCCTCTGACACTCGTCGCCTGTCGTCCAGCAACGCGTCTATGCGCAGTAGCAATGCACCAATGCGATTCGTGGACCATGAACTTGAACCCCTGTCGGTCATATGTCGCACTCCTTCCCACAATCTCCTAGGCGTCGTGAACATTAGTGATGATACTCGGTTTGGGATTCATTGCTCCACAATACTGGCCACAGCCGGTAGCACGTATTCCGATTGCTCGTAGCCGACAGAATGAGGGGTTTTAACAGCTCGAATGCGCCACCATTGCGGGACGTACTGCAATACGCCGTCTGGTTTCTCGACAACTGAAATCGGTCGAATGCCCCTCGGCTACAGCCGGGGGGCGCGATTTTCGTTTAGTCGCCGAAGGTCTTTGTGATGGGGCGAGCGTTTGCGGCAGTGTCGCCTCGCGTGTGAAAATCTATCTGCCTTAGACATGTATCCAGTTCGTCCATCATGCCAGGAATGGATTTTTTAAGACCAGCCTTGAGAGCGACATAGTCGCTGTTCTGAACGCTAGTGAAGCCCGATACTCTCATGCCCAGTACGTCAATCGCACGGTCAAGTTTCGAGATGTTTGCTAGATGCTCATATAGGGCGTTCGCGAGATCGGAATCGAGCGGCAGATTGAGCGAATCGCTCGCGAGGAACTGAAGGATCGGCGACGGGTCTAACCCCGCAACGACTTGGTCCAGGCTTAAACTGTCTTCCAACTCAATCAGGCGTGACTTGTGATTGAGCAGTTGGCTGGCCAAGAGCCGCAGAGCCGCCTCCCGCTTCCTTCGACGTGTGCTCGCGTCGATGCAAAGGCGATAGACATGGGCTACGGCTACACCGATGAGCGCTGAGAACACGGCGACGCGGATCGGGTCTTTGATGAGTTCCGAGTACAAGGTTGCTATCGCTTCTGGGTTGATTGTTGTGAATTGCCTCACTTGATGCGCTTGGCGTTAATGTCCTCTGACTACGGTCGGGGGGCGCGTTTTTCGTTTACTCGGCACTCTTTTCGAGTGAATCGGGAGCGAACTGCCCAGTTTGCTTTTTCGTTCCGGAAAACCAGATGCAGTTAGCTAGCCGACTCCCCATGTAGTCCCCGATACTGTCGACGGTCATCGTTGGGCCGCCTGACTTCAATCGAACTGTGTCGCCTGCTTTAATGTCCGTTTGTTCGTTCATAATGTTCTTCTCGTGTGTTAGTTGGTGTGTTAGTTTCCTCGTGCTGGATTCCCGCCTCTCGGGACAAATCGTTCTGTTTCAGGTTGAAGTAGTGGTGGAGCCAAGGGGATTTGAACCCCTGACCTCCTCCATGCCATGGAGGCGCTCTCCCAACTGAGCTATGGCCCCACGTTGAAGGCGCCGCGACCAGCGCCAGAACTAACATGATACCCTCGGCGAAGTCGCGCGTCAAAGCAATGAGGGACTCCGATCTCGACGCGTCTGTCGGACCCCTCGAGTGAAAGAGCCGATGCTCCGCAGTGTGAAAAGGCAAAGTTTCCTTGAACGATCCGCGGCGCGTCTAACACTAACAGGTAGGGAAAACCATGATTGGGTCAATCGTTGTGTCGTTGGCGCTGTTGGAAGCGCTTCAGTCTTCGCCCGTTACTCCAGGACAGCTAATCAGCCCCCCTCAGCGAGAGGGTGAAGCGGTCCGCGTCCTTCCGCTCAAGAGCACGGACGTCACCGTGGACATCGCCGGACTAGCCGCGCGGGTCACCATCGTCCAAACGTTCACCAACCCGTATTGGACGCCTATCGAGGCCGTCTACACCTTCCCGATGAGGTCTAGCGCCGCAGTCAATCGTATGCGCATGAAGATCGGCGAGCGCATCATCGAGGGCGAGATCAAGCGCGCCGAAGAGGCGCGGCGGATTTATGAGGCGGCCAAGGCCGCCGGCCAGGCAGCAGCGTTGCTCGACCAGGAACGCCCCAACATCTTCACGCAGTCGGTCGCGAACATCATGCCCGGCGAAGAGGTTCGGATCGAGATCAGCTACGTCGACGTGCTGGATTACGAGGACGGCGAGTACGAGTTCGTGTTCCCGATGGTCGTCGGCCCGCGCAACGCGATGAACGCCGCCGATCCGAACGCGATCGTTCCTCCGATCATTCCTAAAGCCACGCGCACCGGCAGCAACATCTCGATCATGGTGAAGCTCGACGCGGGAGCAGACCTCGACAGAGTGACTTCGCAGCTGCACGCGATAGACGTAAAGCGGCGGGGACTGGCCAACTTTGAGATCAGCCTCGCCCGCAAAGACGAGATTCCCAACCGAGATTTCATCTTGAATTGGCGACCCGGCGGCGACGGGCTGCAAGAGAGCTTTCTGACGCACGCAACGGGCGGACACGGCAGCTTCTGCCTGACGATCCTCCCGCCAAGGCACGTGACCGCGCAGCAGATTCAGCCGCGAGAGGTGATCTTCGTCATCGATCAGAGC
Organism: Armatimonadota bacterium; assembly: GCA_022563855.1. Taxonomy (NCBI): domain Bacteria; kingdom Bacillati; phylum Armatimonadota; species Armatimonadota bacterium. The sequence goes on along the minus strand of JADFMN010000010.1, from coordinate 80,018 downwards.
GGCAGCCAATCGGGCTTCCCGCTTGAGAAGTCGAAGGAGCTGACGCTGGCGATGATCGACACCCTGCGGCCCGAGGACCGGTTCAACGTCGTCACGTTCACCACTGGCGTGGATACGCTGTGGCCGGAGCCGGTACCGAACAACCGCGAGCGAGTCAACGAGGCGAAACAGTTTATTCAGGGGTTGGTGGCTGACGGCGGAACGGATTTCATTCCGGCGTTGACGGCTACGATCAAGAGCCCTCCTCGAGACGGTCGCTTACGCTTGATCGTTTTCAACACCGACGGTTACGTGGGCGACGATTTCGCGATTCTCAACTTGATCAAGGAGAATCGGGACAACGCACGCCTGTTCACGTTCGGGATCGGCAACTCCGTCAACCGGTTCTTGATCGACGGAATGAGCGCCGAAGGGCGGGGCGGTTCCGAGATCGTCACGCTCGGCACGGACGTCGGACCGACGATCGACCGGTTCATCCAGCGCACTCAGAGCCCGATCCTAACCGATGTTCACATCCAGGTCGAGGGTGGCAGGGTTCACGATCTAACGCCGGAGCTTGTGCCCGATTTGTTCAGCTACGGCCCACTAGTCGTGTTCGGCAGGTACGAAAAGCCCGGCCCCGCGAAGATCACGATCGTCGGCAAGCTCGGCGGCAAGCCTTGGACGCGAACGATCGACGTGAACTTCCCAATCGCCGGCGACAGCGGCTCGGGCATCACAACGGTCTGGGCTCGCAAGAAGCTCGACGACATGATGCGCGAGGATTGGATGGCCGGACGAAGGTCGCTGGGCGGTGATGACACTTATGAGCCGAGGACAGAGGCGATGATTCGTCACGCTCTCAAGTTCGGGATCATGTCGCAGTGGACGTCGTTCGTCGCGGTCGAAAAGCGCGTGATCAACATCGGCGGCAAGCAGCGCACGGTCCGCGTGCCGGTCGAGATGGCAGACGGCGTGAGCATGGGCGGTACGTTCGATGACGGCTTGCGCTTGACGATGGGCGCTCCTGCAATGTATGGCGCTCAGGGAGTAACGGGCACGAATTGGCAGTATCAGCGTGGGACTGTGACCGCTGGTGCCAGACGATCTCAATTCCGAAGAAGTGGCGGAGGCGGCGTGGCCACCAGGAAATCCTCGCTGAGCGGCAAAGCCATGTTTGGGTTGGAATTGAGCGACCTCGATATGGAGACCGGGCTTCCACGACCCGAGTTCAAGATCCACAAAGACATCCGTGACAAGAAGTCCGGAAAGATCGAGGTTCAGGTGCTCGTCAGCGAGTGGCCCGAGGACTGGAAGAAGCTGCTGAAGGAAGCTGGCTTCAAGCTCGAGGACTCCGACGAAGGACTGAAGGTGGTGTTCGGCACGATCGACGCCAAGATGCTGCTCGAACTCGCCAAGCTCGAGTTCGTCACCGAGATCAGGCCGCTCGAGGATTAACGGTGGAACGCAGAAAAAGATTTACAGCAGGATTGAGTTCCATGTAACCCAATCGGTCAGTCACAGACAGGAGAAGAAATGACATCGTCGTTATTAGTCGCAATGGTGCTTCTAGGCACCCCACAGCACAGCAACGTTTACCCTGGCCAGCTCCGAGGCCACCCCGAGAAACCCGGTGGCCCGGCAAGAGTGCTACCGCTTCTCGACACGAGCGTCACAGCCGACATCGCGGGCATCGCTGCGCGCGTGACAGTCGTGCAGACTTTCAAAAACCCGTACAACACTCCGATTGAAGCGGTCTACACGTTCCCGTTGAGATCGGGCGCCGCCGTCGACAGAATGCGGATGAAGATCGGCGACCGGATCATCGAGGGCGAGATCAAGCGCGCCGAGGAGGCGCGACGGATTTACGAGGCGGCCAGGGCCGCCGGGCAGGCTGCAGCATTGCTCGACCAGGAACGCCCCAACATCTTCACCCAGTCCGTGGCGAACATCATGCCCGGCGAAGAGGTCCGGATCGAGATCAGCTACGTCGACGTGCTGGAGTACAAGGACGGCGAGTTCGAGTTCGTGTTCCCGATGGTCGTCGGCCCGCGCAACACGATGAACGCGCTGGACCCCGACAAGATCTTCCCGCCGATTACGCCGGAGGGGACGAGGACCGGCGCGAACATCGAGCTGAGCGTGTTCCTCGACGCCGGAGCCCCGTTACAAAGCGTGACCTCGGAGCTCCACGCGATCGACGTGCAAAGGCGCGGCCCAGGGCAGTTCCAGGTGAGCCTCGCCCGCAAGGACGAGATTCCCAACCGCGACTTCATCCTCCGCTGGCGCCCCGAAGGCGAGGGGCTAGCTGAGAGCTTCATCACGCACGCCGAAAACGGCGGCGGAACCTTCTGCCTGACTATCATCCCGCCGAAGTTCGTGACCGACAATATCGTCAGCCCGCGCGAGGTCATATTCGTGATGGACCAGAGCGGAAGCATGACGGACTTTCCGATCGAGAAGTCGAAGGAGCTGACGATCGCGATGATCGACAAGTTGCGCAAGGATGACACCTTTAACGTGGTCACGTTCAATACGAGCGTCAACTTACTCTGGCCGGAGCCAGTGCCGAACAACCGTGAGCGCGTGCGCGAGGCCAAGCAGTTCGTCCGCGGGCTTACTGCAGGCGGGGGCACAAACTTCCTTCCGCCGCTGACGGCGGCGCTTGGCAGTCCGCCGAGAGACGGCAGGCTAAGAATCGTCGTGTTCAACTCCGACGGCTACGTCGGCGACGACTTCGCCATCCTCGCGATGGTCAGGAAGAACAAGCGGAACGGCCGCCTGTTCACGTTCGGGATCGGCAACGCGGTCAATCGCTTCCTGATCGACGGCATGAGCTACGAGGGCCGCGGCGACTCCGAGATCGTCACGCTCGGTATGGATGCCGGCCCACCGATCGAGAGGTTTATCAAGCGGACGCAGAGTCCGATCCTGACCGACGTCACTATCATGACCTCGGGAGGCGGGATCACCGACGTGACTCCGTCCGAGGTGCCGGATCTCTTCGATGGCGCGCCGCTCGTGATATTCGGTCGCTACAGCACGCCCGGCCCGGCGAAGATCATACTGGGCGGACAGCTCGGTGGCCGCCCCTGGTCGCGCACGATCGACGTGGTTCTTTCGGTGACAGGCGACAGCGGGGACGGCATCACCAAGGCCTGGGCTCGCAGAAAGCTGGACGACATGGTGCGGCAGGACTGGATGGTCGCGATGGAGACCACGCGCGGCGGTAAGACCTACGAGTCGGACAACGAGCCGTTCACCCTTTTCGCGCTCACGCACGGCATCATGTCGCAGTGGACTTCGTTCGTCGCGGTCGAGAAGCGCGTCGTCAACATCGGCGGGCGTCAGCGCACTGTTCGCGTGCCGGTCGAGATGGCCGAAGGCGTGAGCTACGATGGGATCTTCGGCAATTCACAGATCGACACGTTGCTTTCTTTCTTGCTCGGCCAAGGCCGCGGCGGGAGCCCGGGCGTGGCTAGCAGCAAGCGCACGCGCGGCGGTCAAGGTGGCGGCGGATTCGGCGGCGGTGGCGGTGGCCAAGGCGGCGTTGGTCAACTTTCCGGCACACAGGGCTTGCTGGCGAAAGGTATTACCAGTGTCGTTTACGATCCGACCACGAACTCATATATCGTTGTGGGAACGGACGGTAAGATCAGACGGCTCGACGAGGTTGGTTTCGCCGAGTTAATGATGCACGAGGATGGCGTCGCCGAGTTGAAAATACACAAAGACCTCCTCGAAAGGAAATCCGGTGAGATGGAGGTTCAAGTGCTCGTCAAGGAGTGGCCGGAAGGCTGGAAGAAGCTGCTGAAAGACGCTGGCTTCGAGCTCGAGGACTCGCTCGAAGACTTGAAGGTCGTGTTCGGCACCATCGACGCCAAGATGCTGCTCGAACTCGCGAAGCTCGACTTCGTAACCGAGATTAGGCCGCTAGACCAATAACAGCAAACTGCCAACTGCTGACTGCATACTAGCTCTGGATGTCCCATCCGGAGCTAGGCCGCATTGCAAAAGCGCTGAGAGGCACGGAGTTCGAAGGCCGCGCCTGGCTGGTCGGCGGCGCCGTGCGCGACGAACTACTGGGCCGCGCCGTCGGCAACGACATCGACATCGTCGTGCGGGGCGATGCTTCGAAGGCTGCCGATATCCTGTGGCAAAAGAAAGTCGCGTCGATCGCCCCTGTCACCTATCCGCGATTTGGAACCGCGATGGTACGGGTAGGCCATAAGCAGATCGAGTTCGCGACGGCGCGCAAGGAATCGTACGACGACGATTCCCGCAAGCCGACCGTCGAGCCAGCGACGATTGAAGAGGACGCGAGCAGGCGCGATTTCACGGTCAACACGCTCTTGCGCGACCTCTTTTCAGGGGAGCTAGTCGATCCGCTGGGCACCGGCGAGCGCGATCTGAGAAACAAAGTTCTGCGAACGCCGCGCGACCCCGTCGAGACGTTTCACGACGACCCGCTGAGGATGCTCCGCGCAGTCCGCTTCCGTTGGCAGCTCGGCTTTGCGGCCGCTCCCGGCCTGTACGACGCGGTCAGAAACGAGGCGGAAAGGCTGAAGATCATCAGCTCTGAGCGCATTCGGGACGAACTCACGATAATGCTCGGCCTCGACGACGGACACAAGTGCCTCGCCGACCTCATGGACCTTGGGCTCATGCACCATATCGCGCCTGAGTTCGAGACGGGGGTCGGCGTCGAGCAGGGGCCGTATCACTACCTCGACGTCTGGGATCACACGCTCGAAGTCGTGAGAAACACGGGTTCAGGCGACCTCACCCTTCGCCTGGCGGCGTGGCTGCACGACGTCGCAAAACCCCAGTGCCGAACTGTCGAAGGCGGCAGGATCAAGTTTCTCGGCCATGAGCAAGAAGGCGCGAAGCTTGCCGAGGCGATCCTTCGCCGACTGACGTTCTCGCTGGACGAGTGCAAAGACGTCGCCCTGCTGGTGCTGCACCACATGCGGTTCACCGGGATCGAGCAGTTCTCCGACACAGCCGCTAGACGAATCTTGCGCGACCTCGGCGAGCAGACAGAGAGGCTGGTGCAGCTAGGTGAGGCGGACGCTGCCGCTCACGCCGAAAATGTAAAACGTCCGGACTTTAACGAAGTTCGCAACGTCCTTCAACGTGTCGCAGAAGAGACGCCGCCCGAGCGATTGCAGAGTCCTCTGAGCGGCGACGAGATAATGGAACTCACCGGTTTGTCGGCTGGCCCGAAAGTGGGCAAGGTAAAACACCACCTGAGCGAAATGGTGATTGAAGGCGCTCTCGATCCGGACGATATGGCGTCGGCGCGGACAGTGGCGCTCGAATTCGTGCGCGACTCGGCATCGAAAGAGAGAGACACGGCTTATGACTGACCACCTGGAACAAGGCCACGGCAAGATCATTTTTTGGCTGCTCACGATCATGCTGCTCGCCGGCGCGGGGATTCTCATTTGGCCGTTCGTTCCTGCGCTCCTTTGGGCGACCGTCCTAAGCGTTCTCTTCTACCCGATGTACCGGCGAAGCCAAGAAAAATTCAAAAAGCGGAAGAGCTGCGACACGATGGCGGCCTTGAGCACGACGCTGTTCACTGCTGCGGTCATCATTCTGCCGCTGGTTGGACTTGCAGCGATCGGAGGCATTCAGGTGTACAACCTTGCCACCGAGATGGTCCTGGAGTCTGGAGACGGGCAGGCGCCGACCGCCGGCGAGTTGGCGGGCAAGATCGATCAGCGGATCGACCCTATTCTGAAACGCATCGGACTCGAGGACTTCAAGCTCAGCCGATGGATCGACGAGAACAAGGAGGAGATCGCACAGGCGCTCACTGGCCCAGCGCTCAACGCCGGCAGGCGACTGGTCGTTACCATAGTGACGCTGGTGATCGCACTGCTGACGATGTTCTTCATGCTTCGCGACGGGCATCGACTCATCAATCCTGTCGTCGAGCTCATTCCGCTTCCGCGTGATCATTGTATCGAGATCATCAAGAAGATGGGGGGCACGATCAGGAGCGTATTCTGGAGCGTTTTCTTCGTCGCGATCATCCAGGGATTGATGTGCGGCGCCTTGTACTGGTGGCTCGGTGTCGACCCTCCGGCGGTCTGGATGCTCGTAACGGCAGCGCTGGCGCTGATCCCGTTGCTGGGGGCGCCGATCGTCTACATTCCAGCATCGCTGATCTTGATGCTGGAAGGGAATACGTGGCAGGGCGTGACCCTGTTGCTCATCGGGTTCCTCGTCGTTTCGCAGATCGACAACCTGCTCAGGCCGATGTTCATCAGCATGGGATCGAAGCTGCACACGATGGCGGTTTTCTTTTCCCTTTTGGGCGGGGTGCTTGCTCTCGGTCCGATCGGCCTGATGGCGGGTCCGATGTTGCTGACGCTGATCCTCGGGTTGACGGACGTGCTTCGGGAGCGCCGTCGAATCGCCGATGGGCTGGAGCCTGTCGCAGAGTCGTAGCCGCATCTTTTAGGTTGCGTACCGGGCACGTCGGCTCGCGCGTGTACTCGGTCGTCGGCGGCACGGCGCGCAAGCTGAAGCATGCGGCTACAGTTCTACCAACCCGTCGCAACCTTGGGCTGGCGAAAAACGCAGCTAACGTTTTGGAGGACGCCTGCGGCCCGGTGGCCTGCCACGGCTGCCACCGCTATCGCGACTTCCGCGATACGGCCGGCCACCTCGGTTATCCCGATCGCCTCCGCCGCGATACGGAGGTCTTCCGCCTCTATCGTCTCGCTCGCGATACGACGGCCTTCCGCCTCTGTCGTCGCGGTCGCGATACGGCGGTCTTCCGCTTCTGTCGTCTCGGTCGCGGTACGACGGCCTTCCGCCTCTGTCGTCGCGGTTGCCGCGATACGGCGGTCTCCCGCCTTGGCCGTCTCGATCGCGATACGATGGCCTTCCGCCTCTGTCGTCGCGATCGCGATACGATGGCCTTCCGCCTCTGTCGTCGCGATCGCGGTACGACGGTCTTCCGCCTCTGTCGTCGCGGTCGCGATACGGCGGTCTTCCGCCTCGGTCGTCGCGGTCTCGGTACGGAGGTCTTCCGCCCCGGTCGTCTCGATCCCGACTCCCGCGGCTGTCGCCTCGGCCTCCGTGGCGGAACGGTGGCCGGTCGGAACGCTCTTCGCGGTCGAGACTGTAGTTACGCAGCTTCACCGCGCCGGTCACATACGACCCGCCGAGATCGGCGACGAACTCCCAGACCAAGTCACGCCGGTCGGGCGTGATCAGCGTTCGAAATTCTTTCACTACTTCTGCCGTGCTCGCCTCCCAAAGCAGGTCGAGGTGCTGCGCCATCGCCTCCAGATCGCGCGGATGACTGTGCGGCACCTCGATCTCCGAGGCGAACAGCCGCGTCGCCATGCCGGGCTTCTGCATCAGCTTCTTAGGCTCGGGGAACGCGTCCTCGACTAGCTTTGTGAACCGCTCGAACCACTCCTTGCGCGCCTCCTTCTGGATGGGCACAGACCGCCGCATCAGGTCGATGCGGTAGGCGTCGAACCTGCTTGCGTCACGGGATTTGCGCGAGTCATGGGCCATGGGAACATAGATTATGACGCCGACGCCGGATTTCGGGTTGGGTAACAGGCAGATTTGCCGGCCATGAGGCCGCACTGGTCAGTGCCATCAATCGTCATCCTGTCTGGAGCTTGACGAAGGAAAGGATGGCGCGAACAAGGTCAGAACACCCAATCGTCATCCTGCGCGAGCCTGTCCTTAGCTTGACGAAGGAAGGGATGCTGCCAACAAGGTTAGAACACCCAATCGTCATCCTGAGCGGATCGAAGGAGCGCGATTGGGGGTTAGCGCTTGGCGCACAGCTATGATATAGAGCTCTACAAATCAAAGTTCACCGCAAACCACCGCCCCAGAACCATGCTCCTTCGATCCTTCGACATGCTCAGGATGACGTCGCTCAGGATGACGGTTCTGGGGCTAGTAACATGACCTTCCCCAGATTCCGATAGCAGCGTAATTCAGGCTGGTAGTCTGAAGCCGACCACACCTGAGGTCGCAAAGGTGGACGACCCTCCATCATCGATGACCTAAGCCAACAGCTTCGTATGACGCTTGAGCGCGGCTTTTACCAGCCCGTGGAACAGCGGGTGCGGTCTATTCGGGCGGGATTTGAACTCCGGGTGCGCCTGCGTCGCGACGAAGAACGGGTGGTCGGGCAGCTCGATCATCTCGACCAGCCGGTAGTCGGGCGAGACTCCGCTGATCACCATGCCTTTCTCGATCAGCAGTTCGCGGAAATCGTTGTTCACCTCGTACCGGTGCCGGTGCCGCTCGTCGATCCGTGTGTTGCCGTACAGCTTGTGCGCGATCGTGCCGGCAGTCAGGTTGCAAGGGTACGACCCGAGCCGCATCGTGCCGCCCATTTTGTCGATGCCCTGTTGCTCGGGCATGATGTGGATCACCGGGAACGGCGAGCTGTCGGTGAACTCTTCGCTGTTCGCGCCCTCGAGCCCGCAGACGTTGCGCGCGTATTCGATCACGGCCATCTGTAGGCCGAGGCAGATGCCGAGAAACGGGATTCCTTCCTCTCGGATGTGCCGCAGCGCTTCGATCTTGCCTTCGATCCCGCGACCGCCGAAACCTGGCGCGATGATCACGCCGTTGCACCCGGATAGAAGCGCGGTCGGATCCTCGGCCTCGTCGAACGAACTGCTTTCGATCCACTTGATCTCGACGCGGCACTCGTTCGGGATGCCTGCGTGCACCAGCGCCTCCGCGATGGACTTGAAGGCGTCGCCGTTGCTCGTGTACTTTCCTACGATCGCGATCGTGCAGCACCGCGTGGGGTGCTTCAGGTTTGCGACGAGGTCTTCCCATTCGCCGATGTTGCTGTCGCGCGCCTCAAGCTCCAGTCGCTCGACGACCAGGTCGCCGATGCCTGCTCGCTCGTAGATCAGCGGCACTTCGTAAATCGTTTCGGCGTTCATGCTTTCGACGACGGCCTCCTTTGGCACGTCGCAGAACATGCTGAGCTTCTCGCGGACGTCGTCTGGCAGCGGAACTTCCGTGCGGCAGATGAGCATGTCCGGCGAGATGCCGATCTGGCGGAGGTTGATCACGCTGTGCTGCGTCGGCTTTGTCTTGATCTCGTGCCACGGCCCGACCTGCGGAATTAGCGTAACGTGAACGAACAGGGTGTTCTCCTTGCCGAGGTCCTTTCGGAGTTGGCGGATCGCTTCGAGGAACGGAAGGCTCTCGATGTCGCCGACCGTGCCGCCGATCTCGGCTAGCACGACGTCGGCCTCTTGCTGTTTGCCGACATCGATGATCAGCCGCTTGATCTCGTTCGTGACGTGCGGAATCACCTGCACGGTCCCGCCCAGGTAGTCGCCGCGCCGCTCGGCCTCGATGACGTTCTGGTACACCTTGCCAGCCGTCACGCAACTGCCAGCCGAACAGCTGACGTCGATGAACCGCTCGTAGTGGCCGAGGTCGAGGTCTGTTTCCGTGCCGTCGTCGGTCACGAACACCTCGCCGTGCTGGAACGGGTTCATCGTGCCGGCGTCGACGTTGATGTACGGATCGAGCTTGACGGGTGCGACGGTGTAGCCGCGGTTCCGGAGCAGTCGGCCCAGGCTCGCGCACGCGATGCCTTTTCCGATCGAACTGACCACTCCTCCGGTCACGAAAATGTACTTCGTCATCCCAGCAATCCAACTGACCCGGCAAGGTAGTCGGACAGCGCAATGCGCAGAACGACCAAGGGGTCTTAGAGATTATACGAGACTCGCGCCTGGAATGGACGGGAAATTGTCAAGATTCGCGAGAAACAGATTCGGGCTAGGCTGGGTGAAACTGGCCCTAGCTTGCGACCATCATCCCCAAGCATTGGACGAAAATGGACGTAGAATGAACCGTATCATGGAGTTTGCTAGCATCCCAGAGGCCGTCGAAGACATCCGCGCGGGCAAGATCGTCATCGTGGTCGACGACCCCGACCGCGAGAACGAGGGCGATCTGATCTTGGCCGGAGAGGCGTGTACGCCTGAGACGATGAACTTTATGATCACCCACGGTCGCGGCGTGCCGTTCATCCCGACTACGAAGGAGCGGCTCGAAGAGCTCGGCATCCCCATGATGACCAAGCTCAACACGGCCCGCATGGGCACTGCGATGGCCGAAACGGTCGATGCCCGCCACGGGACGACGACAGGCGTCAGCGCCGCGGATCGCGCGAAGACCGTGCGGGTGTTCTGCGACCCGGACGCGGTGCCCAGCGACCTGATGCGTCCGGGCCACGTGATCCCCCTGCGCGCAGAAGAGGGTGGAGTTTTGAGACGCGCAGGCCATACAGAGGCAGCCGTCGATTTGTGTAGGCTCGCAGGCGTAAAACTTGTCGCGATCGGAGTCGAAATCATCGACGACAATGGCGAGATGATGCGCCTAGTTCAGCTAGTTCCGTACGCGAAGAAGCACGGCCTGAAGATCATCACGATCTCCGATCTGATCGCGTACCGCCGTCGAACTGAGATGCTCGTCGAGAAGGTGGCAGGCCCGATCAACTTCCCGACGAGGTACGGCCAGTTCCAGCTTTACGCGTTCGAGACCAGTGTGGAGAGCTATCCGTACATTGCGATCGTGAAGGGCATCATCGACACCGACGAACCGGTACTGGTACGCGTCCACTCGTCGTGCCTGACCGGCGATATCCTCGGCTCGCTGAGATGCGACTGCGGCGACCAGCTCTCGATGGCGCTGAAGATGATCGAGCAGGAGGGACGCGGGGTCGTGCTCTACATCGCGCAAGAGGGGCGCGGCATCGGGATCATCAACAAATTAAAAGCGTACGAGCTGCAAGACCAGGGGATGGACACGGTCGAAGCGAACCAGGCGCTCGGTTTCCGGGCCGACTTGCGAGACTACGGCCTCGGCGCGCAGGTGCTGACGACGCTGGGCGTCAAGAAGATGCGCCTCATGACGAACAACCCGAGCAAGGTGAAAGGGCTGCAGGGGCACGGGCTTGAGATCGTCGGCCACGTACCGATTATCACAGAACCGAGCAAGCACAACGAGCGTTACTTGCAGACCAAGAAGGACAAGCTCGGCCACGATCTTCCTTGATTCCCCCTCCTCCATTTTGTCAGGCGAAATGGAGGAGGGGGTTAGGGGGTGGAGGTTGCGGCGCACGAAGCTCACGGGCTATCGCGCCGTTCGCCCTCGACTGAGCGGATGACCATCTCGTTGCGGAGGGTGGCACGTCATCCTGAGCGAGCCTGTCCTGGGCTTGACGAATGAAAGGATCCCGCCACACCGCGCTTGCGCCAGAATCTCACGCAAGCGTAGCGGAAACAGAGGGTGTCCCTGGGAGGGCGAGCGTTCCCGCGAGCCGCATTTCGGGGTGCGGCGATTCATCGCCGTTTTCACTGCCGTCTGCTACTTGCTTTGCCGGTACGCACCCAGGCCCAACGGGCCGATCTATGAAAGGCCAGGGCGTTGCCGATGGCTGCCATAGCTCGGCCTTTGAGGCCTGAGCCTTCGCACCTGCGTCAGTCAGGCCAACTCGCGCCAGCCCCGATTGTGCGGGGGTCGATGCCCGCAAGCAGGGTGCCGTCTGCGCCGACCATGATCGCGTGGCAAGAGCCCATCCGTGCCGGCCTCGCGGCCAGCGTGTGTCCCATCGCCTGGAGGGTGAGCCGCGTTTCTGCACTCAGCCCGAACGGCTCCCATCTGATCACATCGGGCATCCATTGGTGGTGGAAGCGCGGAAAGGCTACCGCCTGCTGCACAGTCATCCCGTGTTCGACGACGTTCAGGAACGAGTGCATCACGGTGTTGATGATCGTCGGGCCGCCGGGCGAGCCTGTGACCATGAACAGCTTGCCGTCCTTCACGATGATCGTGGGAGTCATGGAAGAGAGCGGGCGCTTACCGGGCTCGATCGCGTTGGCCTCTCCTTGGATCAGACCGTAGGCGTTCGGCACCCCCGGCTTGCTGGTGAAGTCGTCCATCTCGTTGTTCAGCAGCACGCCCGTGCCCTCGGCGATGACGAGCGACCCGTAGCCCGTGTTGAGCGTGTAAGTGTTGCTGACCGCGTTGCCGTCTTTGTCCACCACGCTGAAGTGCGTCGTGTTCTCGCCCTCTTTCGGCGGGAAGATACCGGCTTTGATCTCCGTCGATGGAGTGGCTTTCGTTGTGATCGATTCGTTTAGTTCTTGTGCGTACTGTTTGTCGATCAATTGGTCGACGGGGAGGTTGTTGTAGTCCGGGTCGCCCATGTGCGCGGCGCGGTCGGCGAACGCGCGCTTCATCGTTTCGACGAGGCGGTGAACGTAGCTCGCGGAGTTCGGTTCGTACCGCCCGATGTTGTGCGGCTCGAGCATGTTGAGCATCTGGATGACCGCCGCTCCCCCGGAGCTCGGTGGCGGCATTGTGATGATGTCGTAGCCCTTGTACGTGCCTGTGAGCGGGGTGCGCACTTTGGCGACGTAGTTGTCGAAGTCCGCACGCGTGAACGGCCCGCCGTTGTTGCGTGCGTCTTCGACGAACAGTCGCGCGGTCTCGCCTTTGTAGAATCCGTCGCGCCCGTTGTCGCGGATGCGCTGGAAGGTGCTTGCGAGATCGGGCTGTATCAAAAGCTCGCCCTCTCTGTAGAAGTCTCCGTCGCGGTTGAGAATACGGTAGGTGTCCTTGAACTGTTTGAAACTGCTTGCTCTTGCTCGCAGGCTGCTAGCCCGAGCCGCGCTGACGACGTAACCGTCGCGCGCGAGCCGATAAGCCGGTTCGACGACGTCGCTCCAATCGAGCCTTCCGTACCGCCGGTGCGCTTCCCAGAACCCCGCGACCGTCCCCGGAACGCCAGCAGCCCACCGCCCGACCAGCGACTTGCCGGGGATCAGCTCGCCGTGCTCGTCGAGGTACATTTCACGGTGAGCCGCGGCCGGCGCCATCTCGCGGTAGTCGATGGCGACGGTCTCGCCGTCCGCCATCCGCACGACCATGAACCCGCCGCCGCCGATGTTGCCCGCAGAAGGGAACACCACCGCCAGCGCAAACCCCGTCGCCACCGCCGCATCGACCGCGTTCCCGCCTTTCCGCAGAATCTCCGCCCCGACCTCGCTAGCGATGGTCGAGTCCGAGACCACCATGCCACCCGTGCTGGACTGGGGATGTATTTGGGCATGACTGAAGCCCGCGAACAAGACGGCGACAGCGGCAAACAGGCTGCGCATGGATGTCATGAGTCGATTCTATCCGCAAAGAGCCGAGATGCGCCTCGGATGCTCACGGGCTATCGCGCCGTTCGCCTTCAACATATGCACATCTGATCCGCTATATAATACAAGGCAGAGGTCGCTTCGCGGCAGCACTACCGGAAGGGCGGCTGGAGGTGAGACATGAAGTCAGGTCATACAGAGCTCTATGCGGGCCGCCAACAGACTGGCAACCGCACATATTTCTTCGACGTCAAGAAGGGGCCCGCAGGTCAGGTGAGGCTGGAAATCACTGAGTCCAAGCGCAAAGAAGACGGATTCGAACGGCATTGCGTCATGGTCTTCGAAGAGGACGTTTCCGGATTTGTAGGCGAACTGATGAAAGCTGTGAGCGCCATTGGTGAGGTCGACGAGGGAGGACAGAGGCCGCCGGTGCCGCCCAGAATAGCTGAGATACGTGCCAAGCACCCGAGAGCCTATGAGAAATGGAGCGAAAAGGAGAATGATTGGCTCCGTCGGGAGTTGGACGCTGGTATCGCTGTCGCAGAGATTGCGAAGCTCCACAAGCGTCAGCCTAGCGCGGTGAAGTCGCGAATCAGACACCTTGAAACCCAATAGCGCTTCTGATGCTTACGGGTTATCGCGCCGTTCGCTTCTATTGGAAGCCTGCGTCTAGGAGCCGTGGGCCGTAGCTAGCATGACATCGGTGCAACGGTAGCGCCGAAACGCGCTATCTTACGGCACCGAGTTCTGAACTGGTAGCTCTCGTTTTCTAATCCTGCGAGTCTTCTTCTTCGAACAAGCCCATCTGCCGCACGATTCCGTCCCGGGTCACGATCAGCGAGTCGGACGAACTGTCGAGTCCGCCGAGCCGGTTCATCGTCTTCACGATCCGAGGCTCGCAGTACGACGCCATCTCCTCGCGCACTTGAGAGCCGTTGAAGCGCAGCACGCTCCAGCCGAGCGAGGTCAGAGCGTTGTTGCGCTTGTTGTCCTCACGTATCCGGGATCGCCCCGAGTGCCACGTGTCACCGTCCGTCTCGATGTCGATCTTTCCCTTTTTGCAGAACACCGCAAAGTCGAGCAGGTACCACTCGCCTTCGTCCTCCACGGCATACTGCCGCTCGGCATTGATGCGTAGCTTCCTGAGCCGTTTCCACACCGCCTCCTCCAGCGGGCTTTCACCGTACAGGTCGTTGATCTCTTCCGCAGTCATCAACTGGTGCATCGTCGTCGAAATAAAAACGATCAGCCGGCGCCGGAGGCTGAAGACGGGCTCCGGCAGTTCTTCGATCTTCTCAAGGAAGACCTGATAGTAGAAGCGGCCAGACTTCTCGCCAGAAGGCTCGTCCGGGAACAGCTCGCGCCTGGTCGCCGTCCGGATTTCGGTGACCTTTCCGAAGTATCGAACAGCGAACGCCTCGTCCTCGAACACTTTTGTCTGGTAGAACGCGATCCACTTTGGCGGCCAGTGGCGCGGTGCCGTGTCGATCGGCACGCGGTACCAACCTGCCTCGCGCACGATCTTCCAGGCCGCAGGGTCATTCATTATTGCGACCAGCACCTCCCCTTTCTTCGAAGGCTTCGTATGCCGCGCCATAGCCAGATTCTAACCGCTACGCGTCTCATTGGCGAACAAATCCCTGGCTGGTTGTCGAAACCTGTTGTAGAATAGGAGTAGTCGAGAAAAGGCTCAACGACTTCAGGTCGGCGGATCCTCGCACAAAGCGTCCGCCGGCGTTTTTATTTTGGTTCGGGTTAGTTCGGGTTTGTCCGGCTTGGTTCGGGTTGGCGTAGAGGGCTGGCGGGCATGAGGAAACAGATCATATGTCAACGCTCGTGATCGTCGGCGCCCAGTGGGGCGATGAGGCGAAGGGGAAGATGGTGGACGTGCTCGGCAACGAGGCGGACGTCGTCGTGCGCTACTCCGGCGGCAACAACGCCGGCCACACCGTCATATTCGGCGGACAGACCTTCAAGTTCCAGCTGCTCCCGTCGGGGATCCTGCACCCCGGCACCGTCTCGGTTCTGGGCGGTGGCATGGCGGTCTGCCCGAAGAGCCTGCTCGAAGAGATCGCCACGACCCGCGAGCAACAGGCAGAGCTTGGCGAACTGGCGATCAGCCCTGCCGCTCACGTCGTTTTCCCCTACCACCGTCTGCTCGACCGCCTGGAAGAGGAAGCGAGAGGCGAGAACAAGATTGGCACGACCTCGCGGGGGATAGGCCCGGCGTATACCGACAAGGTCCAGCGCATCGGCATCCGCATGGGCGAGTTCGTCTGTCCAGCTACCTTCAAGAAAAGACTGCGGGAGGTGCTCGCGGCCAAAAACCGGCTCATGCAGATGTTCGACCAGCCGCCGATCGACTTCGAAAAGCTGTACGATGAGTACGCGGACTATGCCTTGAGACTCAAAGGGTATGTCAGGGACACGGACAGCCTGATCCAGAACGCGGTAAGAGAGAACAAGCGCGTGCTGTTCGAGGGCGCACAGGGAACGTTCCTCGATCTCGACGGCGGCACCTACCCCTACGTCACCAGCAGCCACCCGACCGCAGGTGGCGCGTGCATCGGCACAGGTATCGGCCCGCGCGATATCACAGGCGTGCTCGGGGTCTGCAAGGCGTACACGACGCGCGTCGGCGAAGGCCCGTTCCCGACGGAGCTGCTCAACGAAACAGGCCAGCTAATAAGAGATCAGGGCCACGAGTACGGCACGGTCACTGGCCGTCCGAGAAGGTGCGGCTGGCTCGACCTCGTCGCTCTGAAGTACTCCGCGCGGCTCAACTCGCTCAGCGGCCTGATCGTCACTCGCGTCGATGTGCTCTCGGGAGTCGGCGATCTGAAAGTTGCAACCGGCTACGCACGCGGCGGGCAGAAGCTCGAGGGCATGCCCAGCACCGTCGCTGACTGGAAAAGCGTCGAGCCGACCTACGAATCGCACGAAGGTTGGGACGGCGACATCACCGGCGCGAGAAAGCTCGAAGACCTGCCGGAGAGCGCGAGAAAGTACCTCGACTTCATCGCCGAGTACGTCGGAGTGCCGGTCGCGATCGTCAGCATCGGCCCAGACAGGAAAGAGACGATCATCGCCAGGCCCGACCTCATTTGGGGTTAGCCGCCAGCTCGCCAAACATCGTAGAAGATCGCGGGCTCGCCCCCCTCTTCCTGCGACTCGACGTAAGCCGCTGTGGACATGGTCCCAACCCAGAGAACGTGCTGACCGTCCATGAGGCGCACCTTTACCTCTTGGTAGTAGTCGTAGCTTCGCATTAAGGCCGCAACGATCTGAGTGGCGACCTGTTCCGGATTCTCCGTCTGCGCGATCGCTGCCGTGACTTCAAGAAATGGTTGCCCCATCTCCTTGGTGACCCGGACGACCCTCGGCAGTCCGCCGAGCTGCTGATTGATCGATCCCATCACGGTGATCTCCGCCAAAGACGTCCCGTCTGTGGCAGCCCAGGGCGCTGTCACCTCAGTAGGCGATGGTTCTTCGCTGCTGCCGTCTGGACTCCTGCCCGGCGTCACGTCGATCGTCTCGGAGATAATGGAGTTCGTATCCGGGTCGCCGGCCTGAGCCAGGTTGGTGCCTAGGAAGAACCCGACGACGCCGATGATCGCTATGAAGATAGCTGTCAGGAAGACGTACTGTTGGGCGCGCGGCTTGGTCGTCGGCAGGCCGAGCTGCTCCGCGGACTCCGCCGCTTCTTGTTGTGTTATGCGCTGCTGAACGGACTCGAGCTTGCGCTGGTCGTTCTCAGATTCAGGTCGCAAGTCTAGCGCCATCTCGAACCACTGGGACGACTGTTCGAGGTCGCCCTGCTCGGCGTAGATGTCGCCGAGCAGCGTGTGCGCGGTGCCGTTGTTCGGGTACCGCTTGAGAATGGTGAGGCATTGGTTGATCGCCGCCTTGTAGTCGCCGCGAATGCGATGCAGGTTTGCCTGCGTGATCTCGCGATACACTTCCGCGTCGCTGCCCTCGGCACCTGGCTCGTCGCTGAGCGGCACGCCGCACTCCACGCAGAAGGTCGCCGCCGGATCGTTTACCTCGAAGCACTTCGGGCAAACCTTATTCTGATCCTGTGCTGCCAAATCCGCCTCCGCCGCGCGCAGTTTCGTCCAACGTCTCTACTCCGATCAGTACGGCTTGCGACACCGGAACAATGACCAACTGCGCAATCCGTTCACCTGCTTCTAGTATTACCGTTTTGTCGCTCAGGTTGATCAAGATCACGCCGATTTCGCCTCGATAGTCGCTGTCGATCGTGCCCGGAGTGTTCACGAGCGTGATCCCCTTCTTGAGCGCCAGGCCGGATCTCGGCCTAACCTGACCCTCGTAACCAAGCGGTATCGCAATCTTCAGCCCCGTAGAAACGCGCTTTCTCTCAAGCGGTGCCAGTTCGGCGCTTTCGACAGACCGTAGGTCCATTCCAGCAGAACCTGCTGTTTGGTACTCAGGCATGGTTGCCCCGTTCTCGAGCACGACGCGTACTGTCGGTTGATCGTCCACAGTCACTTTTTGTCCTAATGGCGTAAGCTTGGCGCATGAGGATCGAGCCGCTCGGCGACGCTGCGTTCATCGTACGCGACATCGACTTTGCGCCGGCGTTCGTCGTCGCCGCAAGAGTCGAGCGGCTGAACCTTCCCGGCGTTCTGGAGGTAAGCGCTTCTTACGATACGCTCGGAGTTTACGTCGATCCATCCGAGTTTGACCTCGAAGCCCTTCAGGGAGCGCTGGAACAATCCACACCTTATCAGCAGGGGGTTGTGGGAAAGTTGCACGAAGTGCCGGTCTGCTACGACTTGGGCGAGGATTTAGAGTCGAGCGCCAGCGAGCTTGATCTATCGCCAGATGATCTGGTGCGACACCACACGTCGGTCGAATACACGTGTTACGCAGTCGGGTTTTCGCCTGGGTTTCCGTATTTGGGCTACTTGCCTTCGCAGATCGCGGGACTTGGGCGGCTGGCTGCCCCGAGGCTCATGGTTCCGAACGGAGCGGTCGCTGTAGCGGGGCGACAGACCGGCATTTACCCCGGCGGAAGACCCGGCGGTTGGAGGCTGCTGGGCATCACGCCTCTGGAAATCGTGAACATGTCGGAGGATTACTTTCCGATCAGCGCCGGAGATCGGGTCGCATTCAGGGCGATCGGATTGCGCGATTATAAGAGCCTGCAAGGAGAGAGGCTGTGAAGGTGATCGACATCAACGTGGACGTCGGCGAGGGGTTTGCTTTCGACGGCGAGCTGCTGCGAATAGCCACGAGCGCGAACGTGTGCTGCGGCGCGCACGCGGGCTCCGTCGATCTTACGATGGCAACGGTCGCGAAGTGCATAACGGCAGGGGTAAGGGTCGGGGCGCACCCCGGTGTGCCGGATCGCGCAGGGATGGGGCGCACTCCCTTGAGAATCACAAGCAAAGAGGAGCGCGACGATCTGCTATCAAGCCTTGTGGATCAACTGGAGGTAGCAGAGTGGGATTACGTCAAGCCGCACGGCGCGCTGTACAACGGCACGATCGTTCCCGGCCTCGCGGCGGATGCGGTGGCCACTCTTTTGTCATCGGGCAAGGAGCCGTTGCTCGGAATGCCGGGCACGCACCATGAAGAAATAGCGCGGGTCGCTGGCGTTCGGCTGATTCGCGAGGGTTTTGCCGATCGCGCGTACGATTCGGACGGAATACTCGTCGCCAGATCGCAGAGCGGGGCCGTTCTTTCGAGCCATGATGAGATCGCAGCACAGGTCTTGCGCCTGGCCCGGCGGGTTGACTCAATTTGCGTCCACGGCGACACTCCAGGCTGCGTTGCGATCGCAGAGCACGTGCTGCGCACTCTGTCTGACGCCGGCTATGAGGTTAGGGCGTGAAGATTGAGATCGGGCGAATGATCGGGATCGCGTCGCTGGAAGACGCCGGTCGGCCTGGCAGACGGAAGCACGGCGTCCCGCCGGGAGGCGCTTTCGACCGCGAGTCTTTTGCGCTGGCAAACGCCCTGGTGCGGAACGACCTGGGTGCGCCCTCGATCGAGTTCGCGCTTGGAACGCTTGAGTTTGAAGCGCTCGAAGCGGGTGCGATAGCAGTGGTCGGCGGGGCGCGGGACGTATCGGTCGACGAAAAGACGTATCCAGCCCGGTCGCTTCTGCAACTGCGGAAAGGAGACCGCGTGGAGATCGGGCCGCCGGTCGTCGGTCTGCGGACGTACGTTGCAGCCCCCGGGGGTTGGTGCGCCAAGCCGATTCTCGGAAGCGCGTCGGGCACGATCGTCGATTCCGGCGATGTGCTTTGCAGCGCCGAAACGCGGAGCGCTGCTCAGCCGACCTCACTTGCCGACGAACCCGCCTCGATGACGAGCAGACGTTTGCGCTACATCGGCCCAGACGAAGCGCTGCACGGTCAGTACCAGGTCACACGCGAGATCAACCGCGTCGGATTGCGTCTCCGAGGTACGCCGGTTGCTTCTGCTCCCGCTACGGAGATCAGCGAGCCGTCGGTGTTCGGCTCGATTCAGGCTTCGGAAGATGGCACTATCATGATCCACGGACCGGATGGCCCGACAATCGGCGGCTACCGCAAGCTCGGCACGATCATTCGTGCGGACCTGGATCGGCTAGGGCAGCTCATGGCTGGCGCTGCCGTTTATTTCGAGCGGACGACCTGCGAGGCGGCACAGGAGATTTGGGGCGAGGACGAACTTCGACGGTCCTCGCAGCTCAAGCTGATAAGCTTGTTGGTTAGCGGGCATTGATGGACGACCGGCACTGGATTCTTTGGGACGGCGGATGAGGGCTGTGACGCCGCATGGTCGCCTGGGCCAGGCGAAAAGACACACAGCGCGTTTTCCAATCCGCGCCGTATCAAGAGGCGCCGACGCCCCCGATGACGTCAGATATTTTCAAAGCGTGCGAGCGCGCCGTCCACGTCGTGACGAACGACGGCCGTGTGCTGAAGGCGGGACGGGCAACGCTGTTCGTATTGGAGCGCGTCGGCTGGGGTTGGTTCGCGCGCCTGTTGTCGTATCCGCCGCTCGTGTGGCTTGTCGAGATCGGCTACTGGATCTTTGCGCACGGACGGTCGTTCTTCGCGCTGTTCATGTTCAGAGGGGATAAAGACGACTAGATTCCGTGTATCGACGCATGCTTAATCGCCGCGCAATCGGACTGTCGATCGGCGACATAGGTATGGCTACCCGGGCAAGGACTTGAGAATCGAGCATCTCACGGACTCTGCCAGAACCTCAACGTTTGCCGGGGCGGTGGCGAGCCTGACAGTGGGTACGCCGCTGACAACGTACTCGACAGTGAGCGCCCAAATGCAGACCCTTCGGTCGAGCGTGCACGCAAGGCTGTGTGCGAGCATCGGGATGATCGCTGGCTTGCTGTCGAATGTGAACGAAACGTATGCGGTTCCGTCGCTGGCCGATGGGCTGCGATCGAGAATCACGATTCCAGGATGCTCCTCTAACGCTGCGACCAGCAGCTCTATTTCGCTGCTGAACTCGATCCTATCGTCAGAAAGCTGTGGACTCTGTAGCACTTTGTATAGATTGGCCGGTCGGATGCGAAACTTTACCCATTCATGCTCTTTGAGACAACGACCATGGGCGGTCTGACGGTACCAGCATTAGGTACAACGTAGGTTCAATCGCCCCTCGATGACTCGCTACAAATGCTATAGTTGAATTCGACAGCACCATCGCCAACTTCTTGGCTGGAGACGTCCGATAAGCGACTATGCGGTGACGCCTGAGCATACGAAATTGATGCCGTACGATGCGCGGCAACACGCGGCCGCCAGCACGGAGGAGTATGCGTACAACCAGGTGATTCCGTACATCGGCAGCAAGCGGAAACTGCTTGATCTGATTCAAATTGCGCTGCGCCGATGCGACCTAAATGAAGACGCTGTATTTGTCGATCTGTTCGCTGGCAGCGGCGTCGTGTCTCGTCTCGCAAAGACGCTCGGATACAAGGTCATCGCCAACGATTGGGAGCCGTACGCGAGGTGCATCAACGGTTGTTACATCGGCCAGAACAAGCCGCCGGAGTTTGCGTCGTTCGGCGGCTATGTTTCAGCGATCAAATTGCTGAACGAGCTTCCCGGCCGAGTCGACTGGGTCACCGAACACCTGTGCCCGCTGAGCGACGACGATTACGACGTGAGCCGTGACCGCATGTTCTACATGCGGAAGAACGGGATGCGTATCGACGCGATCCGCGTGCAGATCGAAGAGTGGCTGCAAGGTGGAGCGATCGACCGTGCGGAGAGCGACTGTCTGATCGCTCCGCTGCTGTACGAGGCGTGCTACCGCAGCAACACGAGCGGAGTGTTCAAAGGGTTTCACAACGGTTGGGGCGGGAAGACGGGGACCGCGCTTTACCGCATCGCGACCGATCTGAAACTCAGACCCTCGGTGTTCCGCGACAACGGCAGAGCGAACGAAGTCGTCTGCGGAGATGCAAGCGAGGTCGCTCGCAGCCTCGCCAGCCGCAGATTAGACGTCGTCTACATCGATCCGCCGTACAACCAGCACCCTTATGGTAGCAACTACCATGTGCTCAATTCGGTCGCCCTTTGGGACAAGCCTTTGTTGAGCAAGCGTATCACCCCAGGAACAAAGGCCGCGATTCGACTCGATTGGCGAACCGAGCGCAGAAGCGCCTACAACTCTCGATCGGACGCAATAGGCGAGTATAGAAGCCTGCTGAGGGAGATCAACGCGCGCTACGTGCTGACCAGCTACTCGACGGACGGCACGATCCCGCTGCGGGAGCTGATCGAAGCGAACGTCGCGCTTGGTCGCGTCTCGATCGACATGAAGGTGTACAAGCGGTACAGAGTCAGCGCTCAGCGGTACTCAAAGAAGCCGGTCAACGTCGAGTTCGTCCTCACGCTCGACACAGAGCGCGCAAGCTCTGCCTGCGTCGACGAACTGATGCGGTCGGTGTGGGAGACAGAATCGCAGGCCTTGAGAAGTTATGGAGATGTAACTGTCGCTGGGTCAGGCGACGGTATATGAAGGAGATGAAATGCAGACCGAAGCATTGCTCGCCCTAAGAGACAGGCCCGACCGCAGTCCAGCGATGTTTCACACTTGGCGGCACTTGAGTTTTCTGCACTGGGAAGCCGACGCAGCGGAAATGCAAGCGCTGCTGCCCGATGGGCTGACGGTAGAGACGTATGAGGGGAAGGCGTACGTTGGGCTCGTGCTGTTTACAATGAACGGGATACGCTTCGCGTGGCTTCCAGAAATACCTGGAGCGAACGCGTTCCACGAGACGAACGTGCGCACGTACGTCACGGACGAGAGCGGATCACCAGGCGTGTGGTTCTTCTCGCTCGACGCTGCAAACCTCTTCGCAGTGCGCTTTGCCCGCTGGTGGTTCGGACTGACATACACGCTTGCCAAGATGTCGATCGACGACGACGGACACGGGCTTGCGTACGAGTCTGAGCGGCTCCGGCCTCCGCCCGGCGGCGCGAAGTGTCAAGTAAGGATGGGTGAGTTCGGCGACGTCTTCGAGGCATCACCGGGCACTCTTGAGTTCTGGATCTTCGAGCGGTATCTGTTGTTTGCGAAGAAAGGGGACAAGCTGATGACCGGCCGCGTCTGGCACAAGCCGTATCCGATTCAAACGGCCGAGTGCCTGGAGTGCGACGAGTCGCTGACCGCCGCGCTCGGCATCACCAAGTCCGGCCCGCCTGATCTCGTCCACTACTGCAAAGGCGTCGACGTCGAGGTATTCGCGCCGCAACAGATTGAATTCGAACCATAGTCCGAAATTGTGGTGCGGGTCTCCAGACCTGCACGTCCAGGAGCGTAGCTAGAGAGGCTTTCTATCGATGGATTTCCTTCAAGCAGTAGCACGTGAAGACAAGAGATCTCGTCTAAAGAGAGGTTCGTGTATTCTGCGGGATCGAATGCTCGCGGAGATCGTCGAAGACGTCATTCTGTTCAAACGAGGCGAACGTCACTCCGTCCACGCTTGGTGCGTCATGTTCAATCATGTGCACGCGATCGTGACGATGTCTAGACTTCTCTCACTGAACGACTGGCTTGGCTCAGTAAAGAAGTTCTCGTCCAGGCGGATCAATCAAGAACTGGGGCGCGCTGGTACACTCTGGGAGAGAGAATCGTTCAATCACCTTGTCCGGTCGGAGGCGAACTTTGCACAGGCATGCAAGTACGTTGAGATGAATCCGGTCGAGGCTAAGCTTTGTGCATCACCTGGTGACTGGCCGTTTAGTTCTGCACGAGAATCCGCATTCCGAGATCCTCTCGAACACTTTGCGCCACCAAGTGATACGCCGTTCGTCGTGCCGAGGGACAGAGGGGAACTGACTCACATAATAAAGGAAGAAGGCACGTACTTCGTCACGTTCAGATTGCTGGACTCAGTAGTGCTCAATCGACGGCGCTGACTCGCGCAGGTCTGGAGACCCGCACCACAATCTTGACGCGTGCAGGTTAGGAGACCCGCACTACGATGGAGCGTGGGCGCTGGGGCTCTCAGTCCAGCCCCAACTGCTCTTTGAGCCGGCGTAGCTCTAACTCCATCTCCGGCGTCATCTTCATCTCTTCTCGCTTCTCGCCGCCGATCTGGCGGGCGCTCCATTCGATGGCGTACTCCTCGCCTTTCTCCTCAAACCTGGCGGCGTAAGGGCCTCCGGCCCGCTTCTCGACCGGCGCAGCGCCGTTGAACGGAGAGAACGCAGTCATGTCGATCTCGATCACGATCAGCTGCGCGTTTCCGCCATCGATTCCGACGCTGGCGTCGCCGCTTTCGCCGAGGCCCATGCTGCCGCTGACGCCCGCGTCGCCGCGGATCGTAAAGTCGAGCGTCTCGCGCTTCTCCTCCGGGGTTGCAATCATCAGGGTCAGGTTGTCGCCGTCGAGTATGCCGACGAGCGGAAACGTGCGGGTCGGGTCGAGGTCGGTCATCTTGCCTCCGACCTTTGGCTGGAACGAGATCGACATTCCGGCCGGTGCCGGGACCGTGACTTTCGGGAGGCCGATGACGATAAGCTCCGCGTCGTACTTCAACTCGATCTCTCCGAACGCCTCGCCGTCGGCGTTCATCGCGAACCAGAACTCGAACTCGACAGTCCGTGTGAGCGTGCGGACCTCGTCGTTCATCAGCTTTTCGCTCGCTGTGCCGTCGCCCTCCCAATACCCGCTGGGCGTAGCGTGGCCCTCTTCTTCGCTCTGGGCCGGCTCGCTCGCGGAGCATCCTGAGATCGCCGCTGTCAGTACGATTGCGCCAACGTAGGCGCTCAATGTCCGAATCCGTAATTCCATGGCTCTGCGGGCATTGTATCCCGCCCGGGCGCGCGGGTGTGGAGTGCAGCGGCTTGCCGCGCTCTTCCAGGTCGAGGTCGCCTTCGACCGGCTCTTGCTTCGGCTCGTCTTCGGCCAAGGGAGGAGTGTTGCTCGATGCCGATCTCGCTGGGGGTGGGAGGGCGAGCGTCTTCGCGAGCCGCGCTACGCCGCTCGCTATCGTTGGCGATACGTCTTCTGCTCAGCAGGCGCTGATGCAATCAAGAAATGAAAGCACGAACCGAAGGTACGACCTGTTGTAGACTAGCTGTATGGAAAGTCAACTGGAAGAAAGGGTGTCTCAACTCGAGAGGAACAACGGACTGCTGACCGTCGTTTGCATCAGTCTTGCCACGATTTCTTTGCTCGTTGCTTTGTTCAGCAACATGGTCCCCACTCGGGCTCGAGCAGTTACTCAGGACAGACTGCATACGTCGTCTGTGTCGTCACAGTCAGATATTGCAGAAGTTGTTAGGGCGAGCCGATTTGAGCTAGTCGATGCCGAGGGGAAGGTACGTGCAGAGCTAGGGTTTACGTCCTTTGGAGTAGCTCGCCTTATGTTGTTCGACGAGACTGCGCCGCGCGTTCTCCTTTTTGGAGGCAGCGAAGCCGGAGGGCCGTCCATCAATCTTGCAGACCAAAAAGCCCCTCGCCTCACACTTAAGCTCGAAGATGACGACAGTCCGGTGATCGTACTGCAGAATTATCGTGAGGGCGAGTCGCTAGTCTTGCGTCCAGGGCAAGACTAAGGATCGTCAGCAACCCGGTTAGGCGACCGTTTATGCTTTACGGCTCGCGAGGACGCTCGCCCTCCCCGGGGCGCTCAATGTTGGAGGGCGCAGCTCCGTAATGGGAGGCAAGCGGTGCAACTCGGGACTCGGGACTGAAGACTCGTGACTCTCCTGGTAGCCTCGCGCTATGCCGCGATTCGAGATGCACGAGGACGTGACACGGGCCTCGACGATCCCATCCGCCTTCTACACCGATCCCCAGCTGTACGAAGAGAGCAAGGAGAGGATCTTCGCAAAGTCGTGGCAGTTCGTCACGCACCTCGACAGTGTGCAGGTGCCTGGCCAAACGTATCCGTTCACGCTTCTCGAAGGGTGTCTCGACGAGCCGCTGCTGTTCACCCGCGACATGGACGACCGGGTTCACTGCATGAGCAACGTCTGCACTCACCGCGGCAACATCGTATGCGAGGGCGCGGGCCAAGCGAGTTCGCTGCGCTGTCGGTACCACGGCAGGCGGTTCAACCTCGACGGCTCGTTCAAGTCCATGCCGGAGTTCGACGATGTACAAGGTTTTCCGAGCGAGAAAGACAACTTGCCAAAGGTCGACTTCGCACAGTGGCGGGGGTTCTTCTTCTGCAATCTCAGCCCGCAGTTTCCATTGAACGAGCAACTGAAAGAGGTCGATGATCTCTGCGGATTCATGCCGATCGAGGATTTCGTCCACGACGCCTCTGGCCAGCGCGACTACGTGGTCAAGTGCCACTGGGCGCTGTACGTCGACAACTACCTCGAGGGGTTTCACATCCCTTTCGTCCATGCTGATCTGAGCGAAGCGTTGGATTACGGCGACTACAGCACGATTTTGCACAAGCACGGCAATCTGCAGCTCGGCATCGGGAGCGACGAGTGTTTCGATCTTCCGAGAGGGCATCCGTATGAAAAGGAAAGCGTCGCGGCGTTTTACTTCTGGCTCTACCCGAACCTCATGCTGAACTTCTATCCGTGGGGGCTGTCGGTCAACGTCGTCCGCCCGGTCGGCCCATCGCAGACCAAGGTGACGTTTATCCCGTTCGTGTGGGACGAATCGAAGCGAACATCAGGTGCCGGTGCCGCGCTCGACCGTGTCGAGCGCGAAGACGAAGCGATTGTGGAGATGGTGCAGAAGGGCGTTCGTTCTCGATACTACGACCGTGGCCGCTACTCGCCGCCGCGCGAAAGCGGCGTCCACCAGTTCCACCAGATGATCGCAGAATCGATGCGCTAAGGAGTGCGGTGGCTTGCCGCCGCTCTGTCGTCGCCGAGGAGGACTGAAAGGACGTAATCACTGCACGGCAAACTCATCGCAACGCCCATGGCTGCTTCGCACAGTCATCGAAGCAACCATGCCACTCGTGCCGTACATTCATGGCTGGAGACCCGCACAACAGTGGCGGGTGGCACACGGCGATCGGCTAGTGGGTTCGGGAGTGGAAAACTCGGGACTCGGGACTTGCGACTTCCCAATACAGTCCGAGCTCCGATTCGCGCAGGAGGTAGAACGCAGGCATGAACCGGTGGGTCACGTTTGGTGCGGTCAATATGGCAGTTGGGGTAACGCTCGGGGCGTTCGGCGCTCATGCGCTGGAAGACCGTTTCGACGCGCGGCAGATGGAGCTGTGGATGACCGCGCAGCAGTATCAGATATGGCACGCGCTCGGGCTGATTCTGATCGGGCTGCTCGCCGCCAAGACAGGCAAGGACCTCAAGTGGCCGGGTTGGCTTTTGACGATAGGGATCGTTATCTTCTCGGGCAGCCTCTACTTGCTTGCGCTCACCGACGCAAAGTGGCTGGGGGCGATCACGCCGTTCGGCGGTGCGTGCTTCATCGTCGGCTGGCTGGTGTTGGCGATAGGAATGAAATCGGCTCGAACGCAATGAGCATTTCGGGCGACCACCGGGTCGCAGTCAAGATGGTCGCCGTACTTGCGGCAGCGCAGCTGTTGGCGATGGCGCTATGGTTCTCTGCCAGCGCAGTCGTTCCTCAATTGGAACTAGAGTGGGGTCTCGACGCCGGACAAAAGGCGTGGCTCACGATGTCCGTTCAGATCGGTTTCGTGATCGGTGCGCTAGCCAGTGCGCTGACAAACCTCGCCGACAGGATATCAGGGCGTTGGCTCGTAGCGGGCGCTGCTCTGCTTGGAGCCGCCTGCAATCTCGCGATTCCGCTGTTCGACGTCGGTCCGCAGACTGCGATGGTGCTGCGTTTTTTGACCGGATTCGCGCTCGCGGGCGTGTACCCGCCGGCAATGAAGCTCGTCGCGTCTTGGGTCACGTCGTGGCGGGGCCTCGCGATCGGTATTTTGATCGGCGCAATCACTGTCGGCTCCGCGGTGCCACATTTGATGAACGCGCTTGGCGGCACGGGCATCCCCGAGTGGCGCTCTGTGATGTACGCCAGCTCGGCTATGGCGGTCGTCGCAGCGCTAATCAGCGCTGTATGGGTGAGGCCCGGTCCGCACCTCGCCCAGTCCGCGCCGTTCAACTGGAAGTTCGCCCTCGAAGCGTTTCGCTACAAGCCGACCCGGCTCGCGAACTTCGGGTACCTCGGTCATATGTGGGAGCTGTACGCGATGTGGACATGGGTGCCGCTGACCTTGGTCGCCAGCTTTGAGGTGGCTGGCATCCAAGCTCAGTGGGGCAGGCTCGCTGGTTTCGCGACCATCGCTGTCGGCGGGGTGGGTTGCGTCGTAGCAGGGAAGATGGCCGACAGATTCGGGCGCACGAAGGTCACTGTGTGGAGCATGGCCGTCTCAGGGTTCTGCTGTCTGATCGCCGGCTTCTTCTTGCACAGCCCGTGGCTGCTTGCTGCCGTGTGCCTGGTCTGGGGGTTTGCAGTCGTCGCCGATAGCGCGCAGTTCAGCACGGCGATCAGCGAGCTGTCCGACCCGCGCTACGTCGGCACGGCCTTGACATTGCAAACGAGCCTCGGATTTCTGCTCACGCTCTTGACGATTCGCTTGGTCCCGACGTTGCAGGCGTCCATCGACCCTCGATTCGTGTATGCGTTCCTCGCCATCGGTCCGCTGTTCGGCATCTGGAGCATGCTGAAACTGTCCCGCCACCCTGAGGCCAAGAAAATGGCTGGGGGTAGGTGCTAGACTGTGGCTGAGGCGTTCAGGAGATTCTGTCCGTCTCTCTTTGATAGAGGGTCATATGTCTATTCCTGGCGCAGAAAAGAAGGTAGTGGCTGGCATTCTCGGCATCTTGCTGGGATGGGTTGGTGCCCATCGATTCTATCTCGGCGACACAAAAGGAGGTCTGATACGCCTTGCTCTGACCTTGTGCTTCGGTATCGGCTGGATTATCGGGATCATAGAGGGGATCATCTACCTGACCAAATCCGACGAAGATTTCGTCGAGATATACATCAACCAGAAGAAAGAGTGGTTCTAACTTGACATTCGCATAGGGTGGTTGCCGTAAAATGCGGCCATGCTCGTGTCTCTGGTGATGTTCGCCGTCGGTCAGCCAAACGCTGACTGGCAGGATCTCTTCGACGGCAAGACCCTCGACGGCTGGACTCGTCGCGGCGGCGAGGCGAATTACCGCGTTGAAAACGGGGTACTTGTCGGTTCGACCGTTCCGAACACGTCCAACACATTCCTCTGCACTGAGAAGATATACGGTGACTTCGAGCTGGAGTTCGAAGTCAAGGTCCACACCGAGCTGAACTCCGGAGTGCAGATCAGAAGCAACTCTGTGCTCGGATACCAGAACGGTCGCGTCCACGGGTACCAAGTCGAGATCGACCCCTCAGAGCGCGCCTACTCAGGCGGGGTCTACGACGAGTCGCGCCGTGGATGGCTGCAGGACCTCTCCGACAACGAAGCGGGCCGCAACGCGTTCAGGAACGGCGAGTGGAACCAGTTCCGCGTTGTTGCTGTTGGCGATCACATTCAGGTCTGGGTGAACGGCGTCAGCACTGCTGACCTGCACGACGACATGACGCGCCACGGCTTCATCGGTTTGCAGGTACACGGGGTCGGCAGTCGAGAAGACGCGCTCGAAGTCCGCTGGCGGAATATTCGCATCAAAGATATGGGAGTTCCGGGCGTAGTGCCACCCGAAGGAGCGACCGTCTTACTCGCCAGCCCGGCCGACATGGCTAAATGGGAGGTATCCGGCAAGCCGGGCGAAGACATTGGTTGGGAGTGGAAGGACGGCTACCTAGAGGTCGTGCCGGGCACTGGGAGCATCGTCACTCGCAAAACGTACACGAGCTGCATTTTGCACGTCGAGTTCGCCGTTGACGAGAACAACAGGAGCGGACAGGCCAACGGAAACTCCGGCGTGTACCTCCAGGGCAGATATGAGGTTCAAATCTTGAACTCTGCGGGCCAGGAGCCTGCGGACAATATCGCCGGTGGGATTTATGGGGTGAGGGCGGTCGATTTCAACATGGCCTATCCCGCTTATGAGTGGCAGTCGTTCGACATCTATTTCACTGCGCCGAAGTGGGACGGGAATACGAAGCTGAGCAACGCAATGATGACCGTGTTTCACAACGGGACGCTCATCCATCGCGACGTGTCGATCTCGAAGGGAACGACCGCTGGCTACGCGGAGGACACGGCCCCTGCGCCGATCTATCTGCAGAACCACGGCAACCGAATTCGGTTTCGCAATATTTGGATTCTTCCGCAGTAGTCAGCGGAGTGCGGCGGTTTGCCGCCGCCTTTCTCGCCGGAGCTTGCTCCGGCGTCCTCTGATGCTCACGGGCTATCGCGCCGTTCGCCTTTACAGCGCAGGTCTGGAGACCCGCACCACAATGGAGGGTCGATACTTCCGCACTAGAGCCGGTCTCGGACATACTAGCGGCGTATGGCGACGATGACCGGCGCGCTCCTGCCAGGCGACAGTTCGACCGAGCTTCGCGAGTTCGACGTGCCCGAGCCGGGGCACGGCGAGGTCTTGATCAAGGTCAAGTCCTCGACGATCTGCGGCAGCGACATCCGTTGCATCTATCGCGAGCACCTCGGCGAAGGCCCAGAGAGGTACCAGGGCGTCATCGCAGGGCACGAGCCGGCGGGTCAGATCGTCAAATGCGGACCAGGCTTACGGCGATTTAAGGAGGGTGACCGGGTCGTCGTCTATCACATCTCCGGGTGCGGGGTCTGCAACGACTGCCGCCGCGGCTACATGATCTCCTGCACAAGCGAGTATCGCCGGGCGTACGGTTGGCAGCGTGACGGCGGCATGGCTGAGTACATGCTGGCCGAAGAGAAGGACCTCGTACTGCTCCCTGATTCGCTGACCTACACCGACGGCGCGCAGGTCGCCTGCGGATTTGGAACGGTCTATGAGGCGATCAAGAAGATCGGCGTTTCTGGGGAGGCCGCGGTGCTGGTCACCGGCCTCGGCCCGGTCGGTATGGCGGCGCTGATGCTTTGCAAGGCCATGGGAGCGAACAAGCTGATCGGCACCGACGTCGTGCCGGAGCGGCTGGACCTAGCCAAGAAGCTCGGTCTCGCTGACGTCGTCATCCCCGCCGGATCCGATGCTGCGCGGCTGGTCCGCGAAGCGACAGGCGGCCACGGCACAGAAAAGACGATCGAGTGCTCCGCCAACGACTCTGCGCGACTCACGGCGATCGTGGCGACGCGCAGGTGGGGCGACATCGCGCTGGTCGGAGAGGGGAACGCCTGCACCTTTACGCCGTCGCCCGACCTAATCCACGACCAGAAGAAGATCCACGGCTCGTGGGTGACGAGCATTTGGCTGATGGAGGAGCTGGTCGAGCGGCTCGACCGGTGGGGGCTGCACCCAGAAGACTTGGTGACGCACCGTTTTCCGCTGGAGAAGGCAGGTGAAGCGTATGCGCTGGTGGCTGAAGGAAAGTGCGGCAAGGTCGCGGTCTGTTTTGACGAGGAACTGAAATGAGAAGAGAACTCTTTTTTGCAATCGCACTGCTGTCAACGTGCTTCGCGACAGCGCAGCAGCCGTACCAACAGAACTGGGAATCGCTGAGTAAGCACAACGAGGCGCCCGAGTGGTTTCGGGACGCGAAGTTCGGCATCTACTTCCACTGGGGCGTGTACTCCGTGCCGGCTTTCGGCAGCGAGTGGTACCCGCGCAACATGTACCTGAAGGGCAGCAGCGTCAACAAGCACCACATCGAAACCTGGGGCGACCCGAGCGAGTTCGGCTATGAGAAGTTCGTGCCGTTGTTCCGCGCGGAGAAGTTCGACGCAGATGAGTGGGCGGACCTGTTCGTCAAGTCCGGTGCAAAGTTCGCAGGCCCAGTCGCCGAGCACCACGACGGCTTCGCGATGTGGGACAGCGACGTCACGCCCTGGAACGCCGCCGACATGGGCCCGAAGCGCGACATCACCGGCGAACTTGCCAAGGCAATCCGCGCAAGAGGCATGAAGTTCGTCACGTCGTTCCACCACGCGCGCAACAGTCTTTGGCAGAACGGCGGGAATTGGACTGGCCACTACGACGGTGCGTACAAGAACTACCCGTCGGTGCTCGAAGACGCAGGGGTCGCGCAGATGTTCGGCTACATGCCGCGCAAGCAGTTCCTCGACGCGTGGTACGGCAAGCTCGAAGAGGTCATCGACCAGTACCAGCCCGACATCATCTGGTTCGACAGCTGGCTCGACCAGATCGACGAGTCCTATCAGCAGCGTTTTCTTCAGCACTACTTCAACAGCGCAGCAAAGTGGGGCAAGGAGGTCGTCGTCACTACAAAAGGGCTCGACTTCCCGCGAGACGTCGCAGTCGAGGACTTCGAGAAAGGCCGCGCCGACGACTTGACCCCGTACCCCTGGCTGACCGACGACACGCTCAGCTGGGGCAGTTGGAGCTACACAGAAAACCTAGAAATCAAGACGGCAAAGACCGTGATCCACACACTGATCGACATCGTCAGCAAGAACGGACAGCTCCTTCTAAACATCTCTCCGATGGCCGACGGCACGATCCCGGGGAACCAGCGCAAGGTCTTGCGCGAGATAGGCCTGTGGCTGTTATTTACTAACGGCGAGGCGATCTACAACACGCGCCCCTGGCTGATCTACGGCGAAGGCCCGACGCAGATGAGGAAGGGCGGGCACTTCGTCGGCCGCGTAGACTACACGAGAGAGGACATTCGGTACACACAGAGCAAGGACGGCAAGACGCTCTATGCGATCATGCTCGGTGTCCCGAACGGCGACGTCACGTTGAAGTCTGTCAGTGCTAGCGGGATAACCAACGTCTCGATGCTCGGCATTGGTCAATGGCAGGTCGATTGGAGTTCGAACGAACTTGGTCAGTTGGTCATTCAGGCTCCGGATCTCGTCTCGCACTTTGAGGAGACTCCGCTCTACCTGAATCATAGTCCGAAGAAGCTAGTCGCATACGTGTTCGTATTGACCGGCCCTGACTTTGAAGTTCACCCCGACGCGATGTTCGGCTCGAACAACGTGATACGTCTGTCCGCAGAGAACGCAGTCGTCGAGGGCGGGAAGGCTGGAACCGAGACGCATGGCGAGCTGACGAACATCGGGTTCTGGAACGACGCGAACGAGAAGCTCCACTGGCTCGCTTATATCAAGAAGCCCGGCGAGTACCGCGTGCGCGGCACGTTCGCGACAGCGTCGGGCGAGACGAAAGTTCGGTTGAGTGTAGAAGGGCAGTCGGTCGATTTCGAGATACCAAATTGGGGCGACTGGCGAACGCCGCAAGTAGTCAAGCCGAGCGGCACAATCCGATTTGAAAAGCCGGGAGTCTACAAGTTCACCCTCGCCCCAACGCCGGGCGTCGAGTGGCACGCGATCAACGTGTTCTCGATCGAGCTGGCGCCGCCGCTTGGAAACTAATGGTCGATCCTTCGCAAGTACCGACGAAAAAACTTGCAAACGGGGACACGATTCCTACGCTCGGGCTCGGAACGTTCGGCAGCGACAACTACACCGCCGACCAGATCGCACAAGCGGTCTATCAAGCCGCGCAGGTCGGTTACCGCCATCTTGATTGCGCAGAAGTCTATGGCAACGAGGGCGAGATCGGCGAGTCGATTGCCAAGCTGCTGAGAGAAGGGATCCAGAGGGATGATCTGTGGGTGACCTCCAAGGTCTGGAACGACCACCACAGCGACGTGCGATCCGCTTGCGAGAACTCGCTGATGAACCTCCATCTCGACTACCTCGACAGCTACCTCGTCCACTGGCCGTTCCCGAACTTCCACCCGTCCGGCTGCGACGTCGACGAGCGCAACCCCGACGCGAAGCCGTACATCCACGAGCAGTACATGGCGACATGGCGGCAGATGGAGGGGATAAAAGAGGAAGGCCTCGTCCGCCACATCGGCACCTCGAACATGACGGTCCCCAAGATGCGCCTGCTCCTCCGCGACTGCGATGTCAGACCGTCGATCAACCAGCTAGAGCTGCACCCGTACTTCCAACAACAAGAGCTGTTCGACTTTCTCATAGCAGAAGACATCCTCCCTATCGGCTTCTCCCCCATCGGCTCCCCAAGCCGCCCGGAAAGAGACCGCACGCCCGAAGATACCCACGACACAGAAGACCCTGTGATTGTCGCCATCGCTGACCGGCTGAACGTCCACCCAGCGATCATCTGCATAATGTGGGCAGTCCAAAACGGACAGGCGACCGTCCCCTTCTCGGTCAAGGGCCACCAGTTTGAGGCGACTATCGACTCCGTCTGCGCCGAACCCCTAACACAAGAGGATATGCAAGCCATCGCAGAGATCGACAAGAACTGCCGTCTGATCAAAGGCCAGGTCTTCCTCTGGAAAGAGAATCAACCCTGGCGCGATCTTTGGGACGAAAACGGCACGATAGCGCAGTAAATTGTGGTGCGGGTCTCCAGACCTGCACGCCGAGAGCTCACGGCAGTAACGATCAGCGACTCGAATCGTCCGCACAGATAGGATGAGGAACTCGTGGGTTGTTTGGGGATGTATCGTGTTGGCGTCTCTCTGTGCGGTTCGCTTGGGTGACTCTGTCATTGAGCGACGCGAGGTTGCGATTCTCACAGAAGTGGTGGACGAACGCGCGGACTACACCGACCTCTTCGCAGTGCCGGTGCTGATGTACCACCGCGTGAAGGACCTCACGCCGAAGGAAGCGCAGAGCCCGCTGTTGCGCGACCTGACCGTCAGTCCAGAGGAGTTCGAAAAGCAGATTGCCTGGCTCGTCGAACAGGGGTTCACGTTCCTCTTCGCGCGCGAGGTCGAGCAAGCCGTGCGCGAAGGCACGATGCTCCCGGAGAAGTCGGTCGCGATCACGCTCGACGACGGCTACCTCGACAACTTCGAGCAGGCGTACCCGATCCTGAAGAAGTACGGCGCGAAGGCGACGATCTTCATGACGACGGTCAACCTGACGCGCCCCGACAGGCTCCACGCGATGCACCTCGTCGAGATGCGCAAACACCAGGTGCGGTACGGATCACACACCGTCCACCACTACGACCTCGTCTCGCTCGACCCCGACGTTCTGGACTTCGAACTGGTCGAGTCGAAGAGGGTGCTGGAAGAGATTTTGGGCGAGGAGATCGACTCTCTTGCGTATCCTTCCGGCGAATACAATCAAGTAGTGGTCCTGCACGCCCTAGGCGCCGGCTACCGCGCAGGCTGGAAGAAGGGCGGCGGCATGGTCACCCCCGACGAAGACCTCATGCTCCTCCCCCGCGTCCGCGTCAGCGGGCGGCACACGATGATCGACTTCGAGCGCAAGATCAACGCACGGCTCGCGTCTCTTAAGCGTCTGCGCGAAGGCCTCAGCATCGAGGACCTGCGGCAGGTGATGGCGAAGTCTAAAGCGGCGCAACCAGAGCCGTCCTCCGACGAGATCGATCCCGAGGAGTGGCCACAGGCCGTTTAATCTGGCTGGAATGGGCCGCCTAATGCTCACGGGCTATCGCGCCGTTCGCTTTCGCCGTGCAGGTCAGGAGACCCGCACCACAATCGCGCCGAACTACATATTTGCGATGATCGCGTCGCCGAACTCGCTGCACTTGAGCAGCGTTGCGCCGTCCATCTGTCGCTCGAAGTCGTAGGTCACAGTCTTTGCGCCGATCGCGCCTTCGATGCCCTTGACGATCAGGTCGGCGGCCTCGGTCCACTTCATGTATTGGAACATCATCTCGCCGCTGAGGATCACGCTTGAAGGATTGACTTTGTCCTGGCCGGCGTACTTCGGCGCGGTGCCGTGGGTCGCCTCGAAGATCGCGGTGCCGTTGATGTAGTTGATGTTTCCGCCCGGCGCGATTCCGATACCGCCGACCTGCGCGGCGAGCGCGTCGCTGATATAGTCGCCGTTGAGATTCAAAGTTGCGATGACGCTGTACTCTTTCGGGCGCAGCAGAATCTGCTGCAGCATAGCGTCGGCGATGAAGTCCTTGATGACCAGCCCCGCGCCCGGTTTGCCGTCGGGGATCACGTGCCATGGCCCGCCGTCGAGCGGCTCCGCGCCGAAGAAGTCGCGCGCGACCCTGTAGCCCCACTCCATGAACGCGCCCTCCGTGTACTTCATGATGTTGCCCTTGTGGACCAGTGTCACCGTCGGCTTTTCGTGGGCGATCGCATACTGGATCGCGCTGTGCACCAGCCGCTCCGTTCCGAGGTAGCTGACCGGCTTGATCCCGAGCCCGACTTCGACGCTCGACTTGCGCGCGGGCATGCCGATCCCTTCGAGCACCTTGTTCCACGCGGCGTTTTTCTCAGCGCTGCCGAAGCGGATCTTGCCGAACCGGTCAGGGAAGTTGTCGGCCAAGAGCGATAGCATCTCGGCGTTCTCCTCACTGCCCGCCTCGAACTCGATGCCGGCGTAGATGTCCTCGGTGTTCTCGCGGAAGATCACCATGTCCACGTCGCCCGGGTTCTTGACCGGAGAGGGAACTCCTTGGAACCACCGCAAAGGCCGCAGACAAACGTAAAGGTCAAGTTTCTGCCTCAAAGCTACATTAAGCGAGCGGATCCCGCCACCGATCGGCGTGGTGAGCGGACCCTTGATCCCGACGAGATACTTTTCGAAGTCTGCCAAGGTCTCGTCCGGCAGCCAGCTTCCGGTCTTGTCGAACGCCTTCTGCCCAGCGAGCACTTCGTGCCACTCGATCTTGCGCTCTCCGCCGTACGCCTTCTCGACCGCCGCGTCGAGCACACGCACGCTCGCAGCCCAGATGTCGGGGCCGATGCCGTCGCCTTCGATGAAGGGGAGGATCGGGTCGTTCGGGACGCTCAGCCCCTTGTCGGTCATCGTGATCGGTGTGCCCATGTCTTCGGCGATTCTACCGGAGCAGGAACGAGGGGTCAGGGTCAAGGGTAACGAGTCAACGATAACTGCCACAGTCAGGCCCGGAGGGTTTGTCCTTGCGTCCGAGTTGGGTTCTATATGGAGCGCGGACTCTTAGTCCGATGCAGGCGGCGACCGATAGCTAAGGTCGCCTAGGAGGACGACCCTCCATTCGCGAAGTCTAAATTCTTGAATCCCGGGCCCGAGCCAGCCCTAACCAATCCGACGAAACCGAACAGATTAGTCCCGTGCTTATTGAGATTCATCGGAAAGGACTTTGTTGCTGCGACCCCTCACCCTGCCCTCTCCCTCAAGGGGAGAGGAAACGCCTGCAGCCCCAAACTGGGTGTCGTTGGGAGGGCGAGCGTCCTCGCGAGCCGCTCGAGCAAGGCCCGCAGGTCAGGAGACCCGCACTACAAAGCGCTAGCGCAGCCGTACTTCTAAAACCGAAACGACGGTCGGTTCCGTCTCGGCCAGCCCCTCAGCATCTATCTGATCGACCTTCTGAAGGAAAAGATGAAGCTCTCCCTTGTGTTTCCAGAGAGCGCGGTCGTACGTCGGTTCCCACATGCCGACCGACTTGGACGTCAGGTCGGTCTGCGTCCACACGCCCTCTCGCTTCCAAGCCAACACGACTCGACCACCCCGCTCTTCGTCGCGGTAGACGACGAGCGGGCCTGCCTTGCCGACCATGACCTGCGGTCG
Organism: Armatimonadota bacterium; assembly: GCA_022563855.1. NCBI lineage: Bacteria > Bacillati > Armatimonadota > Armatimonadota bacterium. Next base: position 42,836 of record JADFMN010000010.1, on the reverse strand, counting down.
AGATAGCGGAAGCCTCTTCGTCCCGCCACCGCTCAACTTGAAGTCGAGAGTTCGCTCGCTCACCTGCTCGGTCTTCCATCCATCCTCAGTCAACGAGACGAGCATCACCTGAGGCGCGCTCGCCCCAGAAGGACGCCAGTATCCAGCGATAACTAGGTGGCTTTCCTTGGTGGCCATCGAGGTCTGGTTGATCAACTCCGAGTTCTGCTGGATGCGAGCAACGACCTGCGCATTCTGTTCGTTGATCTTGCCTTCGTAGACAGATCCGTCGGAGCGCCGCCACGTCACGCCTGCATCTTCGCTATAGGCGTAACAGAGGTCGTGGTTGGTCGCGACGTCGCCCGTTTCGCGCCAGACCCAAGAGATGTGAAGCCCGCCGTTCTCATCGACGCACGCCTGCCAGTAGGCGTTTCGCTCACCCTCACCGTCGATCAGGTTATTGTGCAGCTGTGTCCAGCTTTTCGTAACGTGGTCGTACCGGTTCAAAACGACATTGCCGTTTCCAGATCCCCCGTCACGGTAGAAGAACAGCAGCCTGCCGTCGGGGAGGCGGAAGAACTGCGGGTAGGTGACAGAACGCTCGACACTGCCGGTCATGCTTCGCTTCTCGCCGAGCTCGATCGAGCCAGGGCTCGTTGCCGTTACGTAGTTGAGCGGGTTGCCGTGGTGGTCCCAAGATACGTGAAGCAGTCCAGAGCCATCGACACCGATGCTGATTCCGTTGTGCGCATCAGACGTGTTGCCTTTGTACTGCGTCCTGTTCTTCTCCCAGACGGTCGAAGACAGCTTTCGCCTGGCGATGACCATAGTGCTGTCGCCGTCGTAATACGCAACGTACTGCGTCTCACCGAACGATGTGACAGACGACTCGCGGAACACGGTTGCGTTGACCGAGTTCTTCGACCAACCAAGACCGATCGGCACGACGCGGGTTTGTACGTCGTCACTAGCGAGCAGCAGCCCAAGAGCGAGAGCAAACATAACTAACCGCCGATGAGGCCGGGAGGGCGAGCGTCCCCGCGAGCCGCTATGGCAGGGCGCACAGGTCTGGAGACCCGCACCACAATTGCTTGGCTACGCTCCGTCGTCGTCCTCCACCGGCGCAGGATCGAGCTGGTCGCGGAACAGCGCGGCGTTGAAGAACAGAGGGTAAGACCCCACCGTCTGACCCCGCCAGAACGGGTTGAACGAGAACAGCAGCACGTGTCCTTCGCCGACTTTGCAGTCGATCAGCGCGGGCTTGCCCGCCAGCTCGTCGGCACCGACGAGCATTCCCGCGACGAGCAGATCCTTCTCAGCGGCGAACCGTAGCAGCACGCGCGGAGCGGTCGGTCGCGGGCCGGGACCGGGTCGTTCGGAGTCGCCCTCCTTCGCTTCAGGCACGTACTTGCCCCGGCCTTGCACGACGTCCGGGTCGGTGAGAGAGCCCCTGCCGCTGACACGACCGCGCGACGCTCCACCGCCTCCGAAACGCCGGCCGAAACCGCCTCCGCCAATCGAGAAGACAGGCAGCGAGTTGGCGTTGAAGTACACCGCCAGCGTGTCGTCAAAACCGCTGAGCACCTTCGAGTCGTCGTCGGCGCGCTCGGTCAGGTAGACGCCGCCGGGAGCGTTCAGCTCGTTCGGACGCTGGATAGTTACGTCGCTCACGATGCCGAACTCGATCGGTACGCGCGCCATGTTCCCGATGCAGACGAGCAGCCCGCCGTTCTGCACAAAGTTGCGCAGGTTGATCACGCCCTCCAGCTCGATCCCGCCACGGATGTCGTCGCTCGTATCAGGCCCGCCGAGGTTCGGCATCATCGTCGTCGGCTTCCACGGAATCGGGTCGCCGACCATCGGTCTGCCGGTGACGATCGACAGCCCCGAGCCGCGCGTCTGCGGCATCAGGATCACGTCGTACTTCGCGTTGAGGTCGTCGTTGTCGCGCAGCTCGTGAACGGATACGTAGTCGTACTCGATGCCGAAGTTGTCCAGCGCGATCCTCGCCCAGCCTTCGTCTTGTGTAGATGTCCATGTGTGGACGAGCGCGATGCGGGGCAGGCTTAGTGGACCGATGTCCAGGCCGGAAAAGATTTCTCCGGATTTCCGTGTGAATCCATTCGAGATGAAATGATCCCGATATTCTGTCACGGCGAATATCGAACCCTCGGGCACGTCTTCGGAGCCGCTTATCGCCATCGTGACAGTAGACTTACTCGGCCAAAATGCATCCGCAGTCGGTGGCAGGACAAATGTCTGGAGGCGCGGTCCGGAATGCCAGAACCCGAATCTGAACTCCGACATGCTTGCATCAAGAATTACAGTGTCGGTAATTCGCTGAACTTCAACATTGAAAAGAGGCCCGAGTTGCCAGCCAGTGTCGTCGTATGATCGGGGATCGTTTGGATTGTAGTACTGCTTGTCGAGCAACATATCGACAAGCCGAGAGTACGGCTGATTCATCGGGACCAGGAAAGTACCGCTCTTGAATTCTCCGTCTTCCGTCGTTACGTCTTCTTTGAGTTGATACGTCTCAATTCCGTGTGCTTGTAGTGATTCAAGCAACAACCTCTGATTGATCTTGCGCTCTTCCTCTGGAGGAAACACGTACGCTGCTGGGCCCTCTTTGTACGGTTTCTCGACCGATCGCTTCGACTTCAGCCAGAAGTTCCGCATGAACTTCCGCCGCTCGGTCGCGACCTTGTGCAGTCCGAGCAGCACGCCGGACTGCATGATGTTCGTGCTGTTGCGGATCGACCAGCGCACTTTGGGGAACGCCGGGTTCGGGCGGAACCAAGCCCGCGTATTGCTGCCAGAGTTGCGAACGCCGGTGTCAGCGCCACCGGCAGAAAACGTCTCATAGAACCGGCCGATACCGTTGTGCCCGTGCGCGACGGTGAACCCGTAGCTCGCCGCCCACCCGTCGTAGAAGTCGTGCGTCCACACGCCCGGAACGCCGCGCTTGGTCAGTTGCCCGACCTCGTTGTAAGCCAGCTCGTGCCACTCGTCGATCACGATCGGGTCGAGCCACGGGTTGTACGGCCCGGTGCCCGTCGAAATGTAAAGGTAGTTCGACGCCTCGTGCAGATCGTGGAACACCAGCGGCTTGTACTCCAGCCACTTTCGCGTGATCCCCTTGCTCAGCTCGAGCGACAGCAGCATCGCGTCGCGGTTGTCGTCGTGCGCGACGTATTTGCCCCAGTACACCAGCGGAGTCGCTGGCTTGTCGGGGTTGCGCTTCCGGTCCATGTAGATGTCGACCACGCGGTCGCGCCCGTCGACGTCGAGCACCGGCGTGATCATGACGATCGAGTTGTTGCGGATGTCTTGAATGTTCTCTCTTTCTGAAACCGCGAGCCGGTACGCCAACTCCATCAGCATCTCCGGCGGGCCGGTCTCGGGCGCGTGCATCCCGCCGGTCAGCCAGTACATCGGCAGCGCTATCTCGATCAGCTCTTCTGCCTCTTCGTCGGTGGTCTTGCGCGGGTCGCCGAGCTTTGCGTTGATCTTTTTGTAACGGTCGAGGTTTGCGATGTTCTCCTCGCTGCTGATGAACGCAACGACCATCTCGCGCCCTTCCTCGCTCATGCCGAGCCGCTCGATGTGCACGCGCGGCGAGACCTCGGCGAGTTTGTAAAGGTACTCGTTCGCGACGGAGCTGTACGTCAGCACGTTCGGCGCGCCGACGATGTGCCCGAGGTAGTCGAATGGCGTCGGGACCGTGTCGCTGGCCGGTAAATGGTCGACCAGATCGGTCAGGAAGAACTCCTCGGTCGTGTATTCGAGAATCTTGGCCGTGTACGCCTCGTCGATGCGGTCCTGCGGCGCGGCGAGGGCGAGAAGAGCGAGTGCAACGTTCATGCGGCGCAGTGTACAGCACGGAAGTAGGCAGATTGCAGTTTGCAGAAGGCAGGGTCAAGGGTCTAGGGACAAGGGTCGAGGGTCTCAGGTCGATTATCCGACCCGTATGGAGAGCGTCACGTCATTCTGAGCTTGTCGAAGCTCGCTTCGGATGCTCACGGGCTGCCGCGCCGTTCGCCTTGCAGGCCTGGAGACCTGCACCACGACCGAACATGGGAGGGCGAGCGTCCCCGCGAGCCGCGCAAGCCGAGCTCTGCGACCCGCACGGACAAATCCTTCGGACCTGACCGTGCCAAACCGGTTGATTACGGCCTGTCGCGCCGTTCGCAACTCAGGTCTGGAGGTCCAGCACGACATGGGTGGGTGGCGCTCCTGCGACACCGCGCAGGCGACGAGGTTTTTGCGCTCTCAAGCGTCCGGGCTGATGCCTGCTCCCCCTCACCTTAATCCTTTTCCTCCAAGGGAGAGGAGACCGTTATGTAAATCGGATCAGCGACCACTTTCACGCGGACGTTGCTGTCGATGCCAAGCTCCTTGGCGAGTTTGTTATACCTACCGAGAAACACTGTCACCTGAACCCGATACTCTCCGGGATTATCGAGGGGCGTACTGGCAACACCAGGGTGACCGAAGTATCCGCCCGATTCAAGCTTAACAAAGTCGCTTGGCGAATCAGGTGGAATTATTCGCGGCACCCGGTAGCGGTTCTCATAGTCCACAGAATTGCCGTCTGCATCATAGATGTCGAGACTGAAGTTCCATCCTCTGGCAAGAAGATATAGAATGGTAAAACTGCCGCTGGACGTGTTCACGATTCTGACGTCGAACGTGATTTCCTCACCTACTTCGTACAGTTGCTTCTCCGTCGATACGATTACTTTCACCCAGTCAACGACTGGCTGCACTTCTTGGACCGTGTTCATGACGTATATCTCGTCATTGCCGTCGCGGTCAGTTTGAAACACGATCAAGGAACCATCGGGGCTGAATGCGGGAGCCCTGTCATGCGCTGGGTGATTCCTCATTCTTGTCACGCCTGAACCGTCGGCGTTCATGACGTATATCTCGTCGTCGCTCCATGTATCAGCGGAAGATCCATAAGTGATCTTTGACCAGTTCGAGTTGAACGTACCCACGTTGCCGCCCGTTGGATTCTGGATCAGGGGTTGCTCATCCGTGCCGTCCGCATTCATGACGTATAGAAGGGTGTTGGTGTAACGGAAGGACATAAACGCGATCTTCGATCCGTCAGGGCTGAACACAGGGTGATAATCGTAGTGTTCTTCGTCCGTCAGACGCGTTTGTCCAGAACCGTCTGTGTTCATGATGTATACGTCCGACCAGCCGTCGCGGCCGGACTGGAAAGCGATTTTGGATCCGTCTGGACTGAAAGCGGGCCATTGGTCATAAGCTTCGCTGTCGGTCAGCCGGGTTTGCCCAGATCCATCCGCGTTCATGATGTAGATATTATCGTTGCCGTCGCGATCGGACATGAACGCGATCTTCGATCCGTCGGGGCTAAACGTAGGTAACTCGTCGTAGGCTTCGTTGTTCGTCAGCCGGGTTTGACCGGTGCCATCTGCGTTCATGATGTAAATCTCCCGGGCTTTGAATTCGTATCCCTGGCCATCGTAATCCCGTTCGGACACAAATGCGATCTTAGTCCCGTCCGGACTGAACACCGGCGATCCGTCGTACGCTACGTTCTTGGTCAGCCTCTTTTCCCAAGAACCGTCTGGTTCTTGCACTACGCCGGTGCATGCTACAAGGGTCAGGATTGCGGTCAACATGTCGCTCTTTCTATATCTCCTACATCTAGAAGGATACACGCAGCGTTGCGCGAATCGTTGCTCGCGCTACCGATCGATGCCGGTTTTGTCGCTCGGGGGTGAGAACACGTCAAGGACGACCGAGTCCTCGGCGGCGATCGCGCTGTGCTTCAGGTTCGAAGGCAGATGCAGCACCTGACCGGGGAACAGCTCGACCTCCTCTTCCTCTTCGCCAAGCGTGAACAGCATTCGGCCAGAGAGCAGCACGGCGAACTGCTCGTTCTCGTGCGAGTGCGCTGGCACGATCGTACCGGCAACCAACACAACCCGCGAAAGCATCGCCTTCTCTCCGCGAATGAGGCGCCGGCAGATGCCAGGCATCGGCTGATCTTCTGAAACGTCGTCCCAGTCGTACCGCAGTTTGCTCATGTCCTCAAGAATCCTCCAAGCTAGCGTACCGCTTCCTGTCCACCGTGAGTTTCAGAACCTGTGGCCTAGAGTAGTGCCCGGTCGGATCGAAGCTCTGGCGCTCTCTCAGCACGTCGTCGTAGTCTAAATCTGCGAAGATCAGTTCTTCATGACCGACGACCGGCTCGACGACCCACTCTCCGTCCGGTCCCGCGATCGCAGAGCCGCCGTCGTAGAACACCTCTTCGTCGCCGATCATCTCGTCGCGATAAGGCACGCCGTCCGGGATGTCGGATGGTCGGATGATCCCGCTCGCCGAGATAACAAACGACCGCGACTCTTTGGCGATGAACTTCGTGATGTCGTGGGTGAGTCGGAGGCACCCGGGCCAGAGCATGACGTGCAAGTCCTCACCCTGTGCGTAGAGCGCGGTGCGCGCTAGCGGCATCCAGTTCTCCCAGCAGCTGAGCGCCCCGACGGTGAACTCCCTAACCGGGTGTGTCACCAGGCCCTTGCCGTCGCCGTGGTCCCACGCCAGCCGCTCTTCGTGCGTCGGCACGAGCTTGCGGTGAACGCTCAACACTTCGCCATCAGAAGAGACGAACACCCGTGAACAGTAGATCGTGTGACCCGCTCGCTCGGCGACTCCGACGATGACGCTGATGCCGTTCTCTTTGGCAGCTTGCTGGATCGGAGCGAAGTGCTCGACGATCACAACGGCCTCGCGCAGATACAGCGCGTGCAGCTCCTTCTGGTCGGCCGATTCGAATCGCGCGCCATCGGTGCGGCTGAGCCAGAGCGGGTATGCCGGGATGAACGACTCGCCGAAGCACACGAGCTTCGCGCCCTGCGCCGCCGCGTCTCGGATCGAATCAACGACTTTGGCAGTCGTCGCTTCTCGATTGAGGAAGACCGGCGATATCTGGGCGATGGCTACCTTCACAGAATGATTCTGTCACGATTCTTCGTATTGACACAATAAGGTGCCCGAGTCCGGCTAAATAGGCAAACTCGGGCACTTCCAACTAACTATGGCCAGACTTACTTGCCTCGCTTCTTTGCCAGCGCATCAGCGATCGTCTTCGTGATGCCTGGTCCTCGCAGAGTGCTAACATCCGCCAGAATCTCGCCGGTGTCCCCGTCGATCAGCAAGACCGCAGGGATAGACCGGATCCCGTACAGCTTCGCGATCCTCGCGTTCCAGTACATGCCGTCGTAGATCTGTCGCCAAGGCATGTCGTTCTTCTTGGTGAAGTCTGCCAATACTTGTGCTTTGTCGGCTTGATCCAAGCTGATGCTCAGGATTTCAAAGCCCTGATCGTGCAGCTCCGCGTACGCCTTCTTCACGTTCGGAAGCTCGGCGATGCACGGTCCGCACCACGTCGCCCAGAAGTCGAGCATGACGAGCTTGCCTTTATACGTCTCCGGGAACTTGATCTCTTTCCCGTCGGTCGCGGTCGCTTCGAATGAAATGGCAATCTGACCAACGTTCAGGTTTGGCGGTGCCACGAGCTCAGCAACTGTGGCGGATGAGACCTCAGTGCCGAGTACACAGTCGTTCGCATAGGTGAGATCCAGATCGTAGGTCGTGCCGCCGATGTTGAACGGCTTGTTCGGATCGTAAAGCTCAAACCTGCTGTCGTACTTGCCGTCACCGTTTATGTCGATCAAGAACTGCGAGCCTTCGCCAGTGAAGTCGCCTTTGGCCATCCGATCAGCGAGCATCATGTTGTAGCTCTTGCCACCGAGCTCGATCTCTCCGACCATCGCGTAGTCGCAGTAGTACAGGATGATATCCGCGTACGCAGCACGACTGGGAGCCGTTGCGTCGAACCGGTAGGCGTTCATCGTTAGGTGCTCAATGTTGCCAGCGAGCTCTAGGTCGATATTGAACGACCCCCGGTGCGACGTGGACCCGCCAGGTTCGACAGCAGTCCAGATCGGCTCCGGATCGTCCCAAAGGTCGCCATCGCCGTTTGAATCCACATACATCGTGCCGTCCTCTGCAAGCCCGATGAAGTAATCTTTTTCCTTGCCTTTCGGCCCGAAGTTCAATACTCCGAACTCCACGATGCCTATGGCGGAGGAGCGCAACAATCCGGGAGGCGGATCTGGGGAGAGATATAGGCGTTGAGGCATATAACTGCCGATTATCGCGGTTGCGCCCTTCGTCAGCATCTGCAATTGCACATCGTCGGTCGTTGGCTGGCCGACCGCGACCGCTATCAGTAGTTCAAATATCATAATGTTCACCTTAAGACGGCAGGATAAGTCTGGCAGGTCGTGTATCGGCGCTCCCCGTTACGACCTATCGCTGCGCTCCGTTAACCGTACTGCATTCCGGCGCAGTTTGGTTCCAGAGGAGGCTCGATCACGTGACCGACGCGCGCGGAGCCGTCGCCACGACGTTCAACGGATATCCGCTGATCCGCTGCAGGCGATCGATCTGTCGCAGATGACGATCGTTGTGCACCAGAATAATCTTGAAAACGTCGCCGAGCTGGAACCTCAAGAGCCGCGAGACAGGTGACCTCACCTTCGTCTTCATCAGATCCGCGCCGATAGATTCAGTGATGATCACATCGACTCCCGCTAGCTGGTCCAAGAACAGAGTGGTGACGTTTCTTGGCAGCGACTTCATGTGCGGCTCAAACTTCTTGGGGACGGGCATGCTGAAGTTTCCGTCGGGGCCCACAGCTTCAATGAACCTCTGTCCAACGCGGTTCGGGCTGTACTCCTGATCCTCCGGCTCGCGAGGCCTACGACCACGGATGACTTCAGCCGCTGCCTTCAGGTAATTGTCGTTGAGGATTCGCATGTGTTCGACGATTTGAGCCATGCACCAAGATTCGTCGTTTGGCCTCCATCGGAGTTGCTCTTCGGACGGCCGACGCAAGAGAGTCTCGGCGTACGTTCGCTGCTCCTGAAAAGCCGCCTGCAAGAAGTGGCGATAAGTCAAAGAGTCCATGATCCTGCTCCAAGGCCAATGGTTGGCCATGTCACGATGCTAGTATATGTCGGTTTTGGTGCGTCTGTGCCAGAAAAATCGCCTCCTCGGCTTCACAGGCAGGGCAACGGGCTGAGGATCAGGTAAACACCGGCGGTGCGCAAGCTGAGCCACCTCGCTTATATCGCCCTCGGAGTGATCGCTCGCTCCGGCCCCTGCACAGCCTACGCCGTGATGAAGGAGTTCCGGCAGTCGCGCTCTTCCTACTTCAGCGGTAGCGCCGGGGCGATCTATCCCCTGGTTCGGCGGCTAGAGGCGGCAAAGCTGATCAAGGCCGAGCGTAGCCGGATGGGAAGTCGCACGAAAAAGCGGTACTCGTTGACCGAGAAGGGCTTCATCAGCCTCCGGCAGTGGCTATCTGCGCCGATACCAGCCGAAGAGGTCTCATTCAACGTCGACCTGCTTCGATCACGCGTGTTCTTCTTCGATCAGCTCAAGCCGACAGAGAGGAGAAAGTTCATTGTAGATGCGCGCGAGAAGCTGCGGGCGCAGATCGTGCTCCACAGCAACGCCGCCAAGAGATTGCGCAAGGCGAAGAACAAGCACGGCGTCATCGCGATTCGGAGCGTGATACTGATCGACCAGGCGCGGTTGAAGTGGCTTGACGAGCTGGAGCGGCAGACCAAGTGACCGCAGCAATCGACCCGGACATTCTGGCGTTCTCGGTGCTTGCGGTGATGCTCGCGATTACGCCGGGCGCTGACACGATGATCGTCTTCAAGAACGCCGCCGCCGGCGGAACGCGGCGCGGCCTTCTGACGATGGTTGGCGTCAAACTTGGCACGGCTGTGCACGCCCTGCTCGCGGGAGTTGGTGTTGCGACGATTCTGCTTCAGTTCTCAACCGCTTACACAACGCTGAAGCTGGTCGGCGCAGCGTATCTCGTTTGGCTCGGATTCCAGTCGATCTATCGAGGTTGGAGACCCAATAGTAGCCGCGAGAAGGACAGCAAGCCCGCTGGTGGCAAGGCGCTCGCGGAAGGGTTTTTGTCGAACGTTCTCAATCCGAAAGTCGTGTTGTTCTACGTCGCCGTTCTGCCGCAGTTTGTCGGCCCGAGCGACGACATTTTGGCTCGTTCGGCGCTGTTGGCGTCCATCCACATCGCGGCGTCGATCATTTGGCTGACGCTCGTGTCGGCGTTTGTCGGCACAGCCCAGCGGTGGCTTGAGAACCCGAGGGTCAAGAGGACCATCGATACCGTTTCCGGGCTGGCCATCGCCGCGTTCGGCGTCAAGCTCGCCCTGTCCGGCAGGCAGTAGATCGGCTAGTCGTTCATGCCCTTAGGCACCACCGGCTCTGCGCCTTTCGCCGTCACCTTCGTGTTGAACGCCTTCAGGTCGTTCTCGACGAGCGTTTGCATTTTTTCCAGCTCCGTATCGAGCAGCGACGAGAGCATGTCGAACACCTCATAGCTCTGCTTCGTAGGTGCGAAAGGACCGCTGAGTACGACGCCCAAGAGCGCTGCGATCCGGTTGTTCAGCCTGATCGGGTAGTTCAGCAGATCCTGCCCGGCCTGAGCCTTGGTCTGATAGATCGCGCGCTCGACTTCTCCGAATTTGGCCATCATGCTGTCGGCATCACCCTGCAAGTCTGAGTGCTCCTCCACGATCGACTCGACCTGCTCGCGAATGCTGCGGACCTTTACGACGATGTCGTTCGCTTCGTTCGTGCGCTTGGCGATCAGCCGGGCGAACTCGAACTGCTCGACGAGGTCGGCGTCCGTTGCTCCAGATCTTGGGTCGCCTTTCCAAATGAACTCCGACTCTGCCTCGAAGCCGTCTGCGATCATCCGGACTCGGTACACGCCCGGTGGGGCAGTTATCGGTCTCGGACCAGCAGCCCACATCAACATGCCACGGGGGTTCGTGAAGGAGCTGTACTGAAGCCACTGCGAAGTGCGGTGCAGGCCAGCTGTCTTGGTCGCGGACGAACTGGTCGCTACCACATCGCCAGAGCCGTCCAGATACTCGAACTTCAGTTCTTCGACGTCGTTCGGCAAGTAGTAGTTGACCACAACTCCCGTCAACGGATTTGCGCCGGTCGGTTCGCGCTCTCCTGAACCCCCACCCCGGCGGCCTCGTCCGCCTCCGCCGCCTCGGAATCCTCCACCTAGCCGCACGGCGTAACTGTCTTGTGGAGTGAACAGGACGGGCTTGTCGGCTGACCGGAGACGACGCGACTGACGTAGCGGCGTCAGATCGTCCAGAACCCAGAACGATCGACCGTGCGTCGCTGCAATGAGGTCGCCGTTCTTCACGGTGAGGTCGTGTATCGGCACTATCGGCAGGTTCATCTGCAGCGGCTGCCATACGTTGCCGAAATCGAAGCTGACGTACACGCCGGTCTCTGTGCCGGCGTAGAGCAACCCTGGTCGAACCGGGTCTTCGCGCACGACGCGCACGAACGCTTCGTCACCGATGCCTGCGACCGAGTTCTGCCACGTCCTGCCGTAGTCGTTTGTGATGTAGATGTACGGTGCGTAGTCGTCGCTCTCGTGGTTGTCCAGGGCTAGATAAGCCGTAGCCGGATCATAGTGCGACGGCTCGATCATGCTGCAAAGACCCCACTCCGGCATTCCACCGGGGGTGACGCGCATCCATGTGCTGCCGGCGTTCTGGCTCACGTGTACGAGCCCGTCGTCGGAGCCTGCCCAGAACAGCCCGGGTCGTATTGGCGACTCGGCAAACGTGAACACGGTCGCGTAGATCTCAACTCCCGTGTTGTCCTTCGTGATCGGTCCACCGCTTGCTTGAAGCGTGATCGGGTCGTTCTTGGTCAGGTCGGGCGATATCTTTCGCCACGACCCGCCCATGTCTGTGCTTCGCAGAACGAACTGGGAGCATGTGTACAGCACGTTCGAGTCGTGCGGAGAGAACAGGATCGGGAACGTCCATTGAATCCGCTGCACGAGGTCGATCGCGCCGTGCCCCATCGGGTTGTCGGGCCACGCGTTGACGTTGCGCCTCACGCCGGTGCGGTGATTGCGCATCGTCAGCAATCCACCGTAGCTTCCGCCGAAGACGATGTCCGGGTCGTCGGGCTTCACGGCGATGTAGCCGCTCTCTCCGCCAGCCGTGGACTCCCAGTCGTCGCGGGAGATCCCACCCGGCGCTCGGCTTGCAATCCGCACGGTGCTGTTGTCCTGCTGGGCGCCGTAGATGCGGTACGGAAACGCGTTGTCCGTCGTGACGTGGTACATCTGTGCCGTCGCAAAGTCCTGGGACGTCCAGTTGCCGCCGCCGTTCTTGCTGACATTCCCACCGCCGTCGTTGGCGTTGATCATGATGTCCGTGTCGTCAGCGCTGATCCAGAGGTCGTGGTTGTCGCCGTGGGGAACGCCGATTCCACTGAAGCTTTCGCCGCCATCGGTCGAACGGTAGAAACCGGTGTTGAGCACGTAGACCTTGTCTTTGTCAGCCGGGTCTGCGTAGATCCGAGTGTAGTAAAAAGCGCGCTGCCGGTATCTGCGATTCTCGTTGACCTTCTCCCATGTCGCGCCTGCGTCGTCGCTGCGGAAAACCCCGCCGTCGAGTGCTTCGATGATCGCGTAAATTCGGCTGGAATCTGCACCCGAAATCGAGACGCCGATCTTGCCGAACATCTCCTTCGGCAGACCGGGGTTGTTGCTGATGTCCGTCCAAGACTCTCCACCGTCGGTCGACTTGAACAGCTTCGAGCCGGGGCCGCCAGAGTTGAGGCTGTAGCCCGTTCGCCAGACTTCCCAAGTGCCTGCGAACATCACGTCCGGGTTGTTCCTATCGACGCTCAGGTCGACCGCGCCCGCTCGCTCGCTGACAAAAAGAACCAGTCTCCAAGTCTTTCCGCCATCGGTCGTCTTGAAGATTCCGCGCTCGGGATTCGGTCCGTAGATGTGGCCGAGCGCCGCGACCCAGACGGTGTCCGGATCGGTCGGGTGAACGCGCACCCGCGCGATCGCCCGCGTTTCTTTCAGCCCGACGTACGTCCACGTCTCGCCACCGTCCGTCGTTTTGTAAACGCCGTCGCCGTGGCTGACGTTGCCGCGCAGCTGCGTCTCGCCCATGCCGACGTAGACCACGTCGGGACTCGACGGGCTGACGCCGATCGCGCCGACGGAGCCGGTCTTGAAGAACCCGTCGGACACGTTCTCCCAGTCCACGCCCGCGTTCGTCGTCTTCCACAGCCCACCGCCGCACGAGCCCATGTAGTACTCGTCCGGATGTCCGGGGATGCCGTGGACCGCCACGGAGCGTCCGCCTCGGAACGGGCCGATCTCTCGCCACTCCATTCCGGCGAACAACTCGGCGTTGACCGTCTGTGCCAGGGCCGGTACCGCTGAGGCGGCGAGCGTCAGCACCAGGACGAATCTCAGTAAGTTAGCAGAACGTTTTCGCATTCGATCCTCTCAGATGTGGGATCGTTTTACCTGTAATAGCGACACCACGAGTTTTTGCTACCTGCCGGGGCCAGTGCTCGACCGCCGCGTGGGAGGGCAAGCGTCCTCACGAGCCGCGTCTTGCCGAGCGGTTTCAACTGCCGCTGACCGGTGTCGCAGGAGCGCCGCCCTCAACGTAACTCAACGTCGGGAATTTGCTTCACTGCGCGCTTCGGACTTAGTCGGCTCGCGGGCCAGTCTGCGTCACTGCAACCGCGCAACCGCCGTCGTTGCGAGCTCTCGCGAGATCGACTTGCTGCGCCAGTCGGCCTCTCGCTCTTGCCATTGCGAGCGCAGTAGCTGGGCCAGCTGTTGTCGCTGACCGGAACTGACGTGCTCCCAATTAGAGACGATCGTCGGCACCGCGTCAGCACTAAGGCTGGCGAGATGCGCTACGTCGAGTCTCACGTTTTCGTTGAGCTGAGTCATGTTGTACCGCGCGATCATCGCATCGGGGTTGACGAAGTTGAGCCCCGTTACCACCACCACCGCCGATACGAGCGCGCCCGGTGCGAACAGTTTCACTTTGCCCGTATAGAGCATCGCGACAAACCACGCGAACACAAGTGCAAGCCAAAGCATGAACGCGCTCGTCGATACGCGCAGCTCGCTCAGGCCGTACGCGCTGACGTACATCCCCATGCGGTAGACGGCGGACGCTATCACGATGAACAGAAGCGACGCGAGCCCGGTCAGAAGGAGTCGCAGCGCTTTCCTTTGCCTCTCGGTCTCGACGTTTGCAACGGAGTTCGCGCCGACCAGGAGCGGAAGCATCAGCCCCGCCACCCAGACCAGTTCGAAGAACCCCTTGCGGGCGTAGTCGGCGTACCCCAGGCCGGTCGCCAACAGAATCTGGTCGGTCCCGCCGAAGAGGTAGCGGAACTGGATGCCGACGAACAGCGCGAACATGACGAAAAGACTTCCGAGCACGACACAGACCTCCGTCATGCCGATCTTCATCCCCACCTTCGGAGGCCTCTCGACGGCCTCCGCGTCGATCTTGTCGCCAACGATATGCGGATAGACAAGAGCGGCGCCGACGAACGCGAATACGATGAAGAGGAACACCGTCGTGACCACGCTGTTTGCGTCGATCTGAAATGCGTTCACGACGGTCTTCTCGAACATCGCATCGGCGCGTGAGAAGAGCGCCCCGAACAAGAGAAGCGGAGGCACCGCGAGGACTGTGCCCCGCAGGACCGCCGCCCTGCGCTTGGCCCTGGGCCCCTCCCGGAACTTCGCCCACGGCATCTCGCTCATCAGGATGACCGGGTAGGCGATGGTCCGGCCGACTCGGCTAACGATGCCACCGGTGAACTCCCAGGCAGAGGCCGACCACGCGCTCCCGCGCACGGCTCGCAGAGCCGCGACGGAGACCAGCGATCCCACTACCAGCCAGTTCGCAATTCTGAGGTGAGCCGAATCGCGCCATACGAGGAAGAACGAGAAGGCGAGCGCCACCGCCAGAAGAGCCAGGGCATGGCGTCGAACGCCAACGACCCCCTTGTTCCACGCGAACGCCATCACAAACCCAACAGACAACAACCACAAGAAGACATTGAGCCCCGCCCCCGCGTCTTTGAACAGCGCCGCCCCGGTCACACCCATGACCAGCGCCGCACCCCCCGCGAAGAGCGCACGGTCTTTTCGCTCCATGTTGGGGCTAACGCTCGGGTGTCGCAGTTCGTTTCCGAGTGGGACGTTCGGGGGAGATGAGGGAGGCAGGATGAGGGACGATTTCCGAACTCACGAACCCACATAGCTCGTTAGTGACAAACTGGAGACAGCATGGTTTCAATCACTATCGCCTCAGTCTTGCTCTCTGCGCTGGCAGCGCCCGAGCCCGAGTCCGCAACCATCGCTCAAGATCATTCGACGCCGAACGCCGTCGTTCTCGGGCTTTACAACGTCATTTCCGGCCCGGCAGGGAAGAAGCGCGATCCGGAGCAGTTCCGCGCGCTCTTCCACGAGAGCGCGAAGATGGTCTCTGTCGCCGGCGCCCAGGACGGCAAGGTCCGGTACAACGTCTTCACGATAGAGGATTACATCGAGCGGAACTTTCCGTTCTTGGAAAATCGCGGATTCTTCGAGATGGAGGTTAAGAACGTCACCGAAGAATACGGCAACGTCGCGCACGTCTTCAGCACTTACGAGAGCCGTTGGAAGAAAGAAGACGAGGAGCCGTTCGCGCGCGGCATCAACAGCATCCAGCTCATGAACGACGGCGAGCGGTGGTGGATCATGAGCATCGTCTGGCAGAGCGAGACGCCTGACATTCAGCTGCCTGCCAAGTATTTGCCTGGGGGTTAGGTCGAGACTTTTTTTGGGAGTGCGCGGGCCGTCATCCTGAGCCTAGCTTGTCCTGAGCTTGTCGAAGGATCGAAGGACCGCGCTTTGCATTGCGTCGGCTTGACGACGCGAGTTGGGATCCGTTCGTGAGTGGACGTGTGGCATGGTTGTCACGATGCCCGTGCGGGGCAGCCATGCGCCAACTGCACGTGAGCGCCAAATCCTGACGATGCCCTCACCCAACCTCTCTCGCTCACGAGAATCTGGCGTCGTCGGCAGTGAGCAGAGCGGGAGAGGGACTGCCTAATAGTTCAGAAGTGCGCCACGGTCAGGCCCGAGGGGTTTGCCCGCGTTCGACTGGAGGGCGACGCTCCTGCGACACCGCTCTCTCAGCCCGATGACGCATAGGCCCCCTCCTGCCTCCCCCGGCCAAGATATTCTTGAAGATTAGAGAGCACCAAGGCCGGGGGAGGGAATCTCAATTTGTGCGGAACGGAGCGCGGACTCTTAGTCCGCATCCCGGCCATCGGACTCTCAGTCCGATGGACGCGACTGGCCAAAGCTAAGGTCGCCCAGGAGGACGACGCTCCAAGGGAAAGTCCCGATGTTCGAGCGGGGGAGGCAAGTTCGTGACATGCTTGTTCGCACCCTCCGGGATCGCGACGCCGACGCCGGGCCGCGCCCAAATATCGCAGGTATTCGTGTAGAACCTGAGTTGCCTCTTATTCAGCGCCGTTTGTCCAAATTTTCTCATGTGTCACCCTATAGGTGATATTTCAGCCTGATTCATGGTATAATATAAGTGCGAGGTTGACATGAACTTTGCATTTGATGATAGGAAGCTGCAAACGCTCTACATCACGGGCAAAGGCAAAATCGCTCGCCAGCTCGCCCGTGAGATCATCGACAAGTTCTTCATATCGCTGGAAATCGTAGCCTCAGTAACAAGCACCGACCAGCTCCGGCAATTCCGCGGCCTCAACTACGAAGCGCTGAAAGGCAACCGGAAAGGACAGCACAGCCTACGGCTGAACGACCAGTACAGATTGATCGTCGAGGAGTCAGTGGACGGCAACGGTCAAATACTACTAATCATTGAGATCGACGACTACCACTAGGAGCGGTCTCCTCGACCGGGACAAGCGAAACCATGAGTAGTACCAAAGCAACAAAAAAGATAACGCCCGCAGTCATGTTCGGCCCTGGCCGGATTCTGAGCGATGAACTCGACGCGCGTGAGATCACGCAGGAAGACTTCGCAACTGCGATCGGCAAGTCCCGTCAGTTCGTAAACGGACTGATCGGCGGCTCGCGGCGTCTGACCTTCGAGGTAGCAGTTCTCCTAGAGGCCGCGCTAGGCATCGACTGCGACCTATGGCTCAAGATGGAGTACAACTACCGTCGGCACCAGGAGGCCAGGGCGATCCGGAAGATGCAGCTCGGCGTTCGCAAGCGCGTCATCGAAATGCCCGCCGAGATTACAAAAGCGTTCATGATCGCGGCGCTCAAGAAAAAGAAGGCTTATACGTCAGTCGCCGCCAAACAGCAACGAACAACCGGGACAGTATCGAGCAAGCGACGCACCACCGCGCGTACCAGGAAAGCGGCTAAGTAGCCCTTCTGTAGCTGATCGCCGTCGCGCGCGCGGACCTGCGGCATATCGAGCCCATCTTCTCGCCCAGCTCGACGGAGCTGCGCTTCCATAAATGGCGACGCCGGAGCGACGCCCTCCATTCCGAACTCCCGAATCTACCCTCCGTGCAGCTTCTCCCACGCCTCCGCGTACCGCCTGGCGCGTTCCTTTTCGGGGTTCCACTTCGGGGCGACCGGATCGTTGGCAATGTCGAGAGTCGCGTACACCAGCGCGCGGACCACTTGTACCATGTTCTTGTAGTTGATCGTCTCCCAGTGGTCGTTCGCTCTATGGTATTCCGGATCCTCGTACCCCACGCTGACGGTGTGCGCCGGGATGCCCTTAGCCGCAAGCGCGCGATTGTCTGATCGCATGAAGAAAGAATCGCTAGCGCTCTCGTCCATGATCGCGTCGATTCCAGCCTTCTTGCAGGAGGCGGTCAGCCTCGCGCCGATGTCTGTGTAGTCGAATCCGGTAACCCCCAGCTTCCCGGTCCAGTCTTCCAGCTCGCCGCGCTTCGACCGGTCGGCGGAGTACTTGATCGTCCGACCGATCATCTCGATGTTCAGCATCGCTATCGTCATTTCGAGAGGGAAGACAGGGTTGTCGCCGTAGTAGCTCGATCCCCCCATGCGGCGCTCCTCGCCGAAGAAGCAGATGAACACGATAGTGCGCTTCGGTTTGGCTCCCGACGTTGTGAGCGCGCGCGCGATCTCCATGACGGCGACCGTGCCGCTGCCGTTGTCGTTCGCGCCGTTGAAAATCTTGTCGTCGCCCGACGCGCTCTCCAGTACCCCAATGTGGTCATAGTGCGCTGTTATCAGCAGGTAGGTGTCCTTCAAATCGGGGTCCGAGCCCGGCAGGACTCCGACGACGTTTTTGACAGTGGGCATGCCGTCTTCGTTCAAGCGCGAGTCGGGCGCCTCTTGGAAGTAGTCCTCATCCACCGGCTGCAGTCCGTAAGCGCGGAACTGGGCCGCGATGTAGTCTGCGGCCAGATCGAGCCCTGCTGACGGGGTTGCCCGGCCCTCCAACAGGTCAGACGCCAAGTACGACAGGTGTCCGCGCAGAGAACTCGCCGAAACGACTGACGCAGGCGATTGATCCTGAAGGACAGGAGGAGGAGCCGCAAACGTGCTGCACGCGACGATCGTCGCAATAAGCCGAGAGAACATTCTGATGATAGTACCGAAGCGGTTCGTTCAAGATTCCCGGGAGACCAAACCAGCCAGCGGTAAGATCGCTTTTACTTTGTCCCTGCCGACGGCCGGCAAGATCGCCAGCCCATACGCTCGAGGCTCAATCTCGGAGCTACTGACCCAGAAAAGGATTTTCTGGTTCTTTATGCCCCTTGCGCTCTCGTGGATATTCATGTCCCTGGAGTCGCCGATCGTTGCGGGCATCATATCGCGACGGGGGGGCGCAGAGCTGGCGCTTGCCGGCCTGGCCCTGTTGTGGCCTATCTCAATCTTGATCGAGGCGCCGGTCATCGATCTGTTGTCGACGTCGACGACGCTGGCCAAGTCGCACCAGAACTACGTCCAGATTCGCAAGTTCGCCGTGATGCTGATGGTGTGGGTGACCCTAGCCCACGCTGCGGTGGCCGCCAGCCCGTTCTACTGGATTCTGATCGAGCGCTGGATCGGCGCCGACCACGAGGTTGCGGTTGTGCTTCGGACCCCGATGCTCATCTTGATTCCGTGGGCGGCGTTCGTCGGCTGGCGGCGATACCTGCACGGTGTGCTGATCCGTTTCGACAACACGCGGCCGGTTGGGATGGGAACGTTCATCAGGGTCGTCACCGTTGTCGTCGTCGGCATCGGCGTCTTTCTATCGACGTTGCTTCCCGGCTTGACGATCGCGGCTATCGCGCTGTTGTCGTCGGTCGCGGCAGAGACGGTGTTCATTCACTTCGTGAGCCGACCGATCATCAGAAAGCACCTGGATCCGACCAAGGGGCAGCCGGACGGCGATCTGTCGCTCAGAAAGCTGAGCGAATTCCATTTCCCCCTGACAGCGGCTAGCGCGACGATGATCCTGTCGATGCCGCTCGTGTCGTGGGCATTGGCAAGCTCGCCCAACGGAACTCTGATGTTGGCGGCGTACGGAATCGCCATGGGCATCATTTTCACGTTTAGGTCCGTGACCTTCGCTCTGCCTGAGACCGTGATCGCTCTGTACAAGAACGAGCAGTCCAGAGATGCGCTCGCCAAGTTCTGTCGAAACGTCGGGCTGATCTGCTCAGGCGCGCTCCTGCTTGCGTACTTCACCGGCGCGAGCGATCTGCTCTTCTTGCGCGTCTTGAACGCCGAGCCGGACGTCGCAAAGTTGGCCAGCCTGGCTTTGTTGGCGACGTTGGCTCTGCCAGCGTTGAACGGGATCGCCGCGCACAAGCGGGGTGTGCTGACTTTCCATCACCTGACCAAACCGCGCCTCGTTGCGATCGTCATTGCGGTCGGCGCGCTGTTTTCGACCTTGCTCATCGGGGTTTCGCTCAATTTGAACGGTATTCTCGTAGCTGGCGCCGCGATGACCGTTCAGCACATCGCCGAGCTGAGCGTGCTCTCAGTGCTCTGGAAACGGAACCAAAGCACTATTTCAGACGTTTCGTGAACGAAGGATACGAAACGACTCGTCGAAAACTCGCGAGGTATTGCGATGCGGAAGACTGCATTTACACTTATTGAGCTACTCGTTGTGATTGCGATTATCGCAATCCTCGCAGCTATTCTGTTCCCGGTCTTCGCTTCGGCGAAGCAGTCCGCCAAGCAGACTGTCTGCATTCTCCACATCAGGCAACTGGGAATGGCGCTGGCGCTGTACCGCGCCGATTTCGACGACAGGTGGGCTCCAGCCTCGAACACGGTCCCAGTCGGGCCCGAGTTCTCGCCTCTGCAAATGTGGATCGGCTATGACAACAACAACACGCCGCTAACCCGTGGCTTTACCGGAAAGGTCAATGAACCGGCAGTCAACCGTCCCAGACTTGGAGCGATCGATCCGTATATCAAGAGCGAAGCGATCAAGTCGTGTCCGAACCAGCCGCGAAAATGGCAGATGGCCGTGGCGTACAACTGGTTCAACCCTACCAGGCCATCGGAGTACTACGAGACGAACCCGCGCGCCAAGGGCAAGGAGTACGGCCCGGGCTCTCGCGAAAGTTGGCTGGATTCACAGGGGTATCTCAATCACCTCGCCATCCGGGACTCTGAGATGCAGGAAGCAACAAACACGCTTGTATTGTGGGAGCACAACGCGCGCGTGCCGCTGTGCAACTTCTTGCAACCGATCGACTGGGAAGAGAACCCGCCCGTGCATCTTCAATACCTGGCAGATCACTTCAGCTTTCTGCACCGCGGCGGCTCTGTCACTCTCTGGGCCGACGGCCACACGAAACGCATTGTCTTCGCCCAGTTGAAGCGTCGGATGTTCAGCGTAAGAAAGGACATCTACGACTAGTCCGTCAGCCTCGATTCCGTGCACTGACGCCGCCAACTCCGTCAAAATAGAGCATGGTCCAAGCAGGCACTGATCTCTGGCAGAAGATTGCTGATCAAGGGGTTCTTTCCGTCGTCAACTCTTTAAGTGACGCGGACTCCATGGCAATCACCGAGCGCTACGGCGCTCACAACTACCACCCGATGCCGGTCAACATCGTGCGCGCTGAGGGCGTGTTCGTCTGGGACGGCAGCGGCAAACAGTACATCGACTGCGTCGGCGCGTATTCGGCGGTGGCGCACGGCCACCAAAATCCGGCCGTTGTGCGCGCGTTGATCGAGCAGCTTGGCAAGATCGCGCTGACCAGCCGAGCGTTCTACACGACTGAGGTCGCGCTCTTCATCCAGGCGCTCGCCGAATACAGCGAAATGGACGTGGTCTGCCCGATGAACACCGGCGCGGAGGCCGTGGAAACGTGCATCAAGCTCGCGCGAAAGTGGGCGTACAAAGTCAAGGGCGTGCCAGACGGCCAGGCCGAGATCATCGCTTGCAACGACAACTTCCACGGCAGAACCACGACGATCGTCGGCTTCAGCACGGAGCAACAGTACAAGGATGGGTTCGGTCCGTTCACTCCGGGTTTCAAAGTGATTCCGTTCGGCGACATCGATGCGCTCCGGACCGCGATAACGCCGAACACGGCCGCGTTTCTCTGCGAGCCGATTCAGGCCGAGGGCGGCATCATCATTCCGCCCGATGGGTGGATGGCCGCTGTGCGAAAACTCTGCGACGAGAACAACGTACTGCTTGTTTGGGACGAGGTTCAGAGCGGTTTCTGCCGGACGGGAAGAAAGTTCGCGTGGATGTACGAGGACGCCAAGCCTGATCTCATGTGCGTCGGCAAGCCGCTGGGCGGTGGTCTGCTGCCGGTTTCTGCAGCGATCGGCAGCAGCGAGGTGATGGAGATGTTCACACCCGGCGACCACGGCAGCACGTTTGGAGGGAATCCGCTGGGTGCGGCGGTCGCGCTCGCCGGGCTCGCAGAAATGGAGACGAAACGGTACGCGGAGCGCAGCGAGCGGCTTGGAAACAGGCTGATGGCAGCGTTCCGGGCCTGGGATATCCCGAACGTCATCGACGTTCGGGGGCGCGGCCTGCTGGTCGGCGTTGAGGTGGCAGAGGGCGTCGACACCGAACGCTTGGTCGATGCCTTCCTACAGAACGGAATCCTGACCAAGGAGACACGCAGCCGAACGTTCCGATTCGCCCCTCCCATCACGATTGAAGACGCCCAGATCGACGAGATCGTCAAGAGGGCAGAAGCGACATTCCGTTCGGTCTGCTAAAGTAAGCGAGATCGTCGATGGCTAGGTTCGAGAAAGTACGACGGATCGTGCGGCTCACCGTCGTGCGCCCGATCACCGCGTTCACGCAGTCGCAAGCTGCGGGCGGAGTTCTCCTGCTTATCTGTACGGTCACCGCGCTCGCCTGGGCAAACTCGCAGTGGGGGGACTCCTATCAAGACCTATGGGAGACTGATTTTGCCATCAGCTTTGGCGGACTGTCGCTTGAGCTGACCCTGCACCACGTCATCAATGACGGCTTCATGGCCGTGTTCTTCCTCTTGGTCGGGCTGGAGATCAAGCGCGAGATGCTGGTTGGCGAGCTCTCGACGCTGAAGAACGCCGCCCTGCCGATCATGGCTGCGGTCGGTGGCATGGTTGTTCCGGCGCTCATCTTTTTCGCCATAAACAAAGGCACGCCTAGCGAGGACGGTTGGGCGATTCCGATGGCGACGGACATCGCTTTCTCGCTCGGCATCCTCGCCTTGCTCGGGACGCGCGCGCCGCTCAGCCTCAAGATATTCTTGACCGCGTTCGCGATCGTCGATGACCTCGGCGCCGTGATGGTCATTGCGGTCTTCTACTCCAGCGAGCTGAACGTCACCGCGCTGCTGATCGCCGGCGGCCTCACTAGCTTGCTCATCGGACTGAACATCCTGAAGATTCGCAATCTGATGCCGTACCTGCTGATCGGCGTCTGCCTTTGGCTTGCCGTCCTCAGTTCAGGCATCCATGCGACGGTCGCAGGCGTCGTGCTGGCGTTGACGATACCGACGCGCGTCCACCTGAACGTCAGCGAGTTCTTGCAGAAAGGGCGCGCCCTGTTCGACCGCTTCGAACGAGGGCAGACGATCGATGAGTCGCACGCCCTGCTCAGCGAAGAACGGCAGAGCGCGCTGTACTCGATCGAAAAATCTTGCGAAGAGGTGCAGATGCCGCTTCAGCGCCTGGAGCGCACCCTGCACGCTCCCGTCAACTTCATCATCATGCCGGTCTTTGCGCTCGCGAACGCGGGCATCGTCTTGAGCGGCGTGGGGGTGCAACAGCTCACCCAATCGGTTACGCTGGGTGTCGTGCTCGGCCTGGTCATCGGAAAAGTGGTCGGTATCTCGCTCTTCGCATGGATCGCCGTGAGGACGGGCATAGCCGTTCTCCCGCGATTCATCAGTTGGAAGCACATCGTTGGCGTTGCGTTCCTCGGCGGTATCGGATTCACGATGTCGCTGTTCATCGCTGATCTCGCGTTCATTGATGAGTCGCTCGGCACCGGCGCCAAACTCGGTATCTTGCTCGGATCGTTGGTATCCGGCATTGTCGGTGCAATCGTTCTCAGCCGCATCAAGCGCCGCGCACCGGCTCGGGAGGATGAAGCGTGATCGTCACGGCTTTGCTCGCTTCCGTCGTGCTTTCCGGCTCTACTGCAAGAGATCTGAGGCTCGGGTTGTACGTCGATCGCAAGCCTACCGAGCGAGAGGTGCGAGCGAACTTCACGGCAGCCAAGCACGAGCCCGCTTACGGATGTTATCTCGGTGCCTACATCGATCTCGACTCCACGTTGACCAAAGGTTACGACGACTCGATCGGGCGAACGCGGCGCCTGCCGGAGGAGTTCGAAAAGATCGTTGGCAAGGTGCACGCGTCGTACTACTTCTACCTGGGTTACGGGCGCCCGATCCCTAAGGACTGGGTCGCGCTTCTCGGCATGCAGGAGAAGATCGTGCACATTGCTCTCGAGCCGAACCGCGGGATCGAGTATGTGCTGGATGACGAGTATCTGACACGGCTCGCAAAGGACATGGAGAACACGGGCGCAAAGATCTTTCTGCGGTTTGCCAGCGAGATGAACGGCGCTTGGGTCGAGTACGGAAAAGACCCTAAGGTCTACAGAGAGAAGTTCCGACTTGTATCGCGCGTCATGAAACGGCACGCGCCGAACGTCGCCATGGTTTGGTGCCCCTACACCACTCCAGCAACAACGATCGACAGCTACTACCCCGGAGACGAATACGTCGACTGGGTCGGCGTGAACATGTACAGCGTTACTTATTTCAATCAAGACCGCTCGATGCCGGCGCGGCACGTGCATCCGGTCGATATGCTCGACAAGGTGTATCGGAAGTACAGCAGGAAGAAGCCGATCATGATCGGGGAATACGGCACGACGCACTTTTCCGCGTTGGAGAATAAGTCAGTGACGGATTTCGCGTTGCGGAATTTATACGGTCTTTATGCCGCGCTCCCGCGCAAGTACCCGAGGGTGAAGGCGATCAACTACTTCAACGGGAACAACTTGGAGCTGTCGCACAGGATGAACAACAACTACGCAATTACGCAAAGCGCGAAACTGCTGAAGGCGTACAGACAACTGATCGACGCCCCGTACTTCTTATCGACGAGCGCGGCCGCTCAAGACTTGACCGAAGATGGAGAAGGAAGCTCCAGCGACGGCTTGCCGATCTCTCCATTTCCCCTTCGAAACGGCGACGTAGTCTCCGGCAAGATCGACTTGTCCGCCTGGTGTCGGACGACAGATCTGTCGCTCATGATGAAGTTCCGCATCGACGGCAGACTGCTGTACGAAGGGCACGGAAAGCAGCACTGGTACGTCACGATCGGCGCGTCGCGCCTGACTGAGGGGTGGCACGTCTTCAGCGTCGAGGCGTGGAGCAAGAACCGCAAGCTGGCGACGTCGTCGGCTCGAGTCAAGGTCGTTCACTAAGAGTCCCCTCCCCCCTGGGGGAGGGTTCGGGAGGGGGTTCAAGACTCGTCAAAGTCCGTGTTGACCGAGACCTCCTTCCAGTCGGAAAAGTCCTTCTTCATCTCGTCGATCTTCTCGTGCGCCCACTCGAACGCGTCCGGCCCGAGCAAGAGCCGCAACGGCGGGTCGCTACTCTCCACGACCTTGATCATCGCGAGGCACGCTTTGACCGGATCGCCAGGCTGAGTCCCGTGGATCTCCTCGTACTTTTTAATCGAGTCCTCGGTCGTCTCCTTGTACGCCCCGTCTTTGACTTTCGGAAGTCCGAGCGACCGCCCGGAGAAGTCCGTGCGAAACCGACCCGGTTCGATGAGGGTGACCTTGATCCCGAAACCCTCGACCTCCTGCGCCATCGCCTCGCTGATCGCCTCCACCGCGTGCTTGGTCGCGCAGTACATCCCGACGAACGGGAACGAAGCGAGCCCCGCGATCGAAGATAGGTTCAGCACGTGCCCCGAGCCCTGCGCGCGCATGATCGGCAGCACCTCGCTCTGCACTCTCATGAGGCCGAACACGTTGGTGTCGAACTGCCGCTGGGCGCGCTCGATCGTGAACTCCTCGATCACGCCCATCTCGCCGTACCCCGCGTTGTTGACCAGCACGTCGATCCGCCCGAACCGGTCCATCGCCGCTTTCACCGCGGTCTTGATCTCCTCCGGCTTCGTGACGTCGAGCGTCGCGCAAAGGCAGTCGTCGCATGCGAGGTCTTCGATCGTCGAGACCTTCCGCGCCGTGGCAACGACCCGCTCTCCCTTCTTCAGAAGCTCTTCGCACAACACGCGACCGAACCCGGTCGAACAACCGGTGACGAACCAGACCTTACTCATGCGGCTAGGCTACCGCTATCACGGTTCGTTGTGTGATGCCGATCCCCTCAACCGTCGTCCTGAGCGGATCGAAGGGGTCGGCGGGACGGGTTCCGTCATGCCCCGCCATCATCTTCGATACGGACACTGCCAAACCCTTCGGGCCTGACCGTGGCACACCGGGCTCAGCAATCCCTCACGGTCGTCCTGAGCGGATCGAAGGATTGGGAGGACAGGCTTAGTAATCCCCCACCGTCATCCTGAGCGGATCGAAGGAGTGCGGTGGGGGATTACGGCTTTAGCCACAGACACGAAAAATACCAGGCCGAAGAATCCAAGCCCCCGCGCCTTTCGAGATCGGACGTGACTCCGATGTAGACGGCGGGGTTCTTCACCCTGGCGTGAACTTTACCGCGAAGCGACCGCCCCAGACCCGCGCTCCTTCGATCCGCTCAGGATGACGGGTATGGGGCTGGGCCAGCCGTCTTTCGATCCGCTCAGGATGGCGAACGACCGCTTTCAGATCGACCCTCCCGGTGCCAGACACCCCTGGCCCATGAGCAATGAACTCCGGCCGAGCGCCGTTCTATAATTGTTTCATGAAGCTTGACCGGCGAACTCTCCACGAAGACATCCTCGCGCTTTACCGCAAGGAGCACGCGAGCCTCGGCGATAAAGGAACCCTTGAGCACCTCGACCGCGCGCGACGGTGGAGTCTCGCTCCGACGCTTGAGAACGGCGGCGTCCTCGTGTTCCCCCACGCCGGCGTCCACGACTGCGGCTACCAGATCGCCGCCTGCGTCAACGCGTGCCTCGACTCGCAGGCCGACCACGTCATCGTCGTCAGCGTCCTGCACGCGTTCACCGACGAAATGCAAGAGGCGCGGGTCAAAGTTGCGGAAGGCGACGACCCTTCAAACTTTGCCCATTGGGGGATCCAAGGCACCGACCTGCAAGGCAGAGAAGAGTGGAAGACAGACCACGCGCCCATGAGCTGGCGGCACTTCTGGGCCGCGGAAACCAAACGAAGGGGGATCAAAGGCCCGAAGGTGCACGAGCGGTATCCGTACCTTGCCGGCGGACACCCCGAAAACCTCCCCGGCATCGACGAGCTTGCGCGCCTCGCCGAGAACGCGGTGATCGTTTCAACGGCGGACGCGTTCCACCACGGCATCGGCTATGGCGACGCACCCGAGGACTCCAAGGACCCTGACGAAGAGGGTCTCGCGCTCGCGCAAAAGACAATCGAAGAAGGCATGCGCATTCTCGGAGAGGGCGACTACTGGGGCTATAACCAGCACTGCGTGACGGCGAAGAGCGACGCGCGCGATGCAGGCCAGGTCTTCCGCTACCTCCGCGGCCAGATGCAGGGCCAAATCATCGACATCACCCACACCGACGCCAGCGACCTCTACCACCAGCCAAAACCGACGTGGGTTGCAGCCGCGCTCATGGAGTGGGTGCTGGCAGAGTAGTTTGTGGTGCAGATGTCTTCATCTGCACCGTGCAGACAGGATGCCCGCACCACAATGTCGTTTCGACCATGAGGCATCAAACCTTCATTGCTCGGTACCATCGTTGTGGAAGTGTCACGAGTCTCTCCAGAACTGAAATCAGAGCAAGCACGGCTGGTAACCGAGATTGACAAGGCCTTCTCTGGCGTTTCTCGCGAGGGTGGCGTGTCTTGGAGTGAGTCCGTGATCATCGACGAGTACGGCTCGGATGCCAAGCGCACAGCGGCTCGCGCGTGTGACAAGGACACATCCTGGAATGAGCTTGTCGATGACGAGGGTTGGGACGCTAGCACGGGTGTTGGCGGATGGTCGTTCTTGGATTCTATCGGGTTTCGATACTACCTGCCTGCTGGGATGTTGCGCGAGCTGTCCGGTGACGCGCTGGACGGGTTCCCATTCCAACTAACCCTCGGACGCGTTTTTCTCCGGGACTACACGCTTGGGCAATGGTCCTTGCTGAACGAGCGCCAGAAGAAGTGTGTTGGCGACTTCATCCGCTTTCAGGCTAGACGATACGAGGAAGAAGGACACGACTATTCTTCGAAGCAGTGGTTGAAGGCTTATCGTAGCTACTGGATTCAGTATTCGTGACGAGATCGCTGCGTCTGGCCCGATTGGGCGTCACTCGCCTCTTGCTCGATCAGTTTTGGAGGCTTCCAGCCTGCTCAGTGCAAACAGGATGTCCGCACCACAATAGGATGCGACCCTCGACCCTCAACCCTTGACCCTCCCTATGCCACAATCCCAAGGTCAATGAGCAAGGAACTCGGGATCACCCCCCGCAGCGAAAACTACGCCGAGTGGTACAACGACCTGGTCAAGCGCGCGGACCTGGCGGAGAACTCCGTCGTGCGCGGCTGTATGATCATCAAGCCGCACGGTTTCGCGATCTGGGAGCTGATGCAGCGCGCGCTGGACGACATGTTCAAGGCGACCGGCCACGTCAACGCCTACTTCCCGCTGCTCATCCCGAAGTCGTTCCTCGCCAAAGAGGCCGAGCACGTCGAAGGGTTCGCCAAGGAGTGCGCCGTCGTTACCCACTACCGCCTAAAGGAGGTCGACGGAGAGTTGATCGTCGACCCCGATGCGAAGCTCGAAGAGGAGCTGATCATCCGCCCGACTAGCGAGACGATCATCTGGAATACGTATAAGAATTGGATTCAAAGTTATAGAGACCTGCCGCTTCTCATCAACCAATGGGCGAACGTCATGCGCTGGGAGATGCGGCCGCGGCTGTTCCTGCGGACCACCGAGTTCCTGTGGCAGGAGGGCCACACGGCGCACGAGACGTACGACGAGGCCGAGCAGGAGGCGCTGACGATCCTCAACGACTGCTACGCGACGTTCGCCGAAGAGTGGATGGCCGTGCCGGTGCTGAAAGGGCTCAAGAGCGAGAACGAGAAGTTCGCCGGCGCGGACCACACGTACTGCATCGAGGCGCTCGTGCAGGACTTCCGCTCGATCCAGGCCGGAACGTCGCACCACCTCGGCCAGAACTTCGCCAAGGCGTTCGATGTGAAGTTCCAATCGCGCGAAGGGAAACTGGAGTACGTCTACGCGACTTCCTGGGGCGTCTCGACTCGGTTGATCGGAACGTTGCTCATGGCTCACAGCGACGACAAAGGGCTTGTCGCTCCGCCGAAGCTCGCGCCCGTGCAGGTCGTGATCGTTCCTATCGGTCGGGGCGATGCGCTCGAAGCGGTAATGGTCGCGGCGAACAAACTTGCGGACGAATTGAAAAACGCAGGCTGGTCCGGCGCGCCGGTCCGCGTCAAAGTAGACGACCGAGAGAAGATGTCCCCCGGCTTTAAGTTCAACGACTGGGAGCTGCACGGCGCGTGCGTGCGCGTCGAGCTCGGTCCGCGCGATCTGGAGTCCGGCAACTGCGTCCTCGCGCGCCGCGACCTCGAAGATAAAGAGACTGTCTCACTGACCGACGCCCGCGCCAAGATCGCCGATCATCTCGGCACGATGCAACAGGCGCTCTACGACAAGGCGCTCAAGATGCGCGAGGACAACACACACCGCGTCGATACGTGGGACGACTTCAAGGCGTGTTTCGAGGGCACTGGCGGCGGCGGTTTCGTGCTCGCCCACTGGGACGGCACGACCGAGACGGAACTGAAGATATCCGAGCAGACCAAGGCGACCATCCGCGTGATCCCGCTCGAGTCGCTCGCCCCCGGCGACGACGAGCCCGGCAAATGCGTGCTTACTGGCAAACCGAGCAAACAGCGCGTGGTTTTCGCGAAGGCATATTAATGGCGCGTCAAGGCTCGACTGCTTCGTATCCGATTGATGAAGACAAGTCCGTCGAACATTTCTGTTGCTGAGAGGACTTCGTAGTATCTCTCTGGCTGACCAGGGTCGTATGAAGCACCGATGCCCCTAATAGGCCTCGGCTTCTTGAGCCATTCGTAGGTCTCGGGGTCGAGGTCGTTTAGGCTAAGGAAGAACGTCGGCTTTCCAGTCATCGCGAGGTATGAGCCGAGTGATCCAGGTTTCGCTTTGTCGGCTGTGAAGTGTCGGATCTTTCCCTGTCTACTCGCCCTGAACGAGCCCTCATTGAACACGAACCCGACCGGAAAGTACTTCGACCCGATCGAGTTATCGAGGTGTGCCCCCATCATGAACGGTCGTCCGTTGTGCTCAAAGCGAGAAGCGTGACTGTTGTGACCCCAGAAGACGACTTTCGATCCGGGTATGAACGTTTCCTGGATCCACGTCACGTTAGCCGCCATGTTTCGATCACGATTGGCTGCGATAGGGTTGGTTGCGAGTTCTATGGTCAGCGCCACATACCTCAGTACGTCTGCCGCCTTCTGCGCGCTTTCGCCGTCGATTGCGCGCAGTTCCACTTCTGCAGATTGCAGTCGTGCAAGGCTGGGCATCTGTCTGGAATCAGAGGTGACATAATCTGAGACACCATCGAGAATTTCTTGTGACTTGGCTGAGAGTTGCAGTTTCGCGCCGAGATTCGGCATTTTCTTGGAGGTCTCCTCGATGTGAGGGGCGACGTCGATTCTTAGCTCCCAAAGTTGTTCGCCTTTGCTGATTAGTGCCAAATGCCACAACATCTTCGAAAGGAGATATTGGGCGTGCTCCAAGACCAGCCTCTCCTCATGTGAAATCGACACTTCGAGCGCTTCGAGTGCATTTTGGGTGTGCCTCTCCATAATAGGAACCAGTTTCTTAGGATCAGCGTCGTTTTCATACGTGAGGCCCGCAAACCAGTTTGTGTCCTCCATTTCAGGAAGTGCCGTTCCGGCTCGCTTGTACTGGTCGATCAGGAACCGCTGGACTTCGTAAGAGTCTTGGGCATCGACGCCGACCACTCGCAATTGTCGGTCAGGAGGGGTTACAGAGTTATATGCATGCATCCACAACAAGAGGTCGCGGACCTCCTCAGTAGCCCATGTCCAAAACCCTTGTTCTAAAAGAGCTGCCGTGGCATCGCCTTGGCCTGTGGTTACAAACCGATCCATGTCCAATGTCGAGGCGAAGTCGGACTCTAGCGCTAAGACTCTGAAGCCTTGGTTCTCGACGAGATACCTGAACATCTTGGCCTTTGCCAAGAACACGTCCCTGCTTCCGTGAGTGCATTCACCGAGTCCGACGACGGTGACGTGATTGATCGCGTTTCCGAACGTACCGAATTCTGAAGGGTTCGCCTCTCTCAGAACCAGGTTGAAGGGTCTCGCAACCTTAGCTATTCTGCTAACGGCTTCCTGGTCTGTGATGTCTCCTATTTCGTTGATTGCGAACAACAATAACGCGCTAACCACAGTCTAACGATACCCGGATCGGCCCGCCGCTCTATTCAGGATTCGTCATGTGCTACTAACAACCGGAGACGAAGAGCCTTGCGCTTAGATGACTCTGAGAATCCGAGTGAGAAGCGTGTGGTCTAAGCTATTTCTTCGCGCTGCTCTGACCTTCAGCCACACGACGGTTCTCTTCCGGATCGTCCAAATCCGGCCGGGGGTCGAAGAACTCCCAGGGGAAGTCGCGCTCCGGGAAGGCGAAGTGCCACGCCGCCTGCGCGACGATGTCTGCGTCGGCTTCGTCCACCTCGCTCCAGTCCAGTTGCATCGACTTCAGCGTCAGCTCGCGAGCCAAGAGATCGGTCTGCTTCTCCGGACGCTGCGTGTACTGGTCGAGCGGGACCCGGTTCGGGCGCTTCGTGTACGGCGTGAAGTCGGGCGTCGAGGTGAAGCACTCCAGCAGCGGGTGTGCGGCGCGGTCGAACCGCGTCATCGCCGGCATCCCGAGCACTAGCCCGATGGTTCGAATAAACGACGTCGTGTTGTACATCGTAGAGATCGTCTCGCCGCGCTTTGTATAAGGCGATGCGACGAACGCGAACGTCCGGTGCCCGTCGACGTGGTCGATCCCGAGCTGCGCGTCGTCCTGGATTCCCAAGATCAAAGTCTCCGGCCAGAACGAAGAGTTCGACAGCATCTCCACGATGCGACCAAGTGCCAAATCGTTGTCCGCGACCGCCGCCCAAGGCGTCGGATAGTCGGGTGTGAATCCTTGCGTGTGGTCGTTCGGAATCAGCATGACGATCAGGCTCGGCATCTCGCCCGCTGCCTCCCACATTGCGAGGTCGGCCTCGAACTGGTCGACGCGCCACTGGTCGCTCACGTTGCTGGGGAAGCCGATGTAGTTCGGGTGAAGCACCGGCTCGAGCGCTTTCAGCGTCGTGTGCGCCTCGATAACATACATCCCTTCGCCGCTCTTGTAGTCCGCCCAGATCTCCTTGAACGTGCCGCTCCTGCCGGTCTCTTTGTGCTTGATCGAAGGTTGGTCTACGAACTCGCCGAACACCCGCACGCTCAGCCCGCTCTTGATCGCCGCGTTCCAGAGAAACCCCTCCGGCGAATACGCAAGCGGGTCGTCGCCGTCGTACGGGTAGCTGCGCGCGTAGGCACTGTAGCTGTGCTCCATATAGGCGTTCGCGATGCTGGAGCTGGTCCACATGTGGCCGTCGGCGGAGTTCGTCCCGCTGACATAGGTGTTGTCGAGCAGGACGAAGTTGCGGGAGATCTCGTGGTGGTTCGGCGACACCATCTCGGGGAACATGCAGAGGTCGGCGCGGCCCTTGCCCTCGCGCATGTCGCCGAGCACCGAGTCATAGGTCAGGTTCTCCTTGATCACATAGACGACGTGCTTGAAGACGCTCGGCTCTCCGACTCTTGCGGGGATCGGCACCGGGTCGATTCCCTTGCGCGGTGCAAGTTCTTTCGCCCAAGAGTTGTTGCTCGCGACCATCTCAGTCATGCGGTCGATGTTGCGGATCTGGTCGAGTCCGACGAAGTGGACCGTGCCGACGTTGTTGTGGATGTAGTAGAGGTCTTCTTGGAACTTTATGCCATGGCGGGTCACCGAGCCCACGCTCGTGATCTCGGTGCGCGCGCCGATCCCTTTCGCGCACGGCACAATGATCTGGTCACCGACCAGCGCGACGTCGATCGGGAACCATGCGGTGGGGAAGTACCCCTCGATCTTGATGCCGTCGGTGATGTCGCACACTGCGACCGCGTTCGCGCCGCCGAGCGCGACGTACATCTTCGTGCCGTCGTCACTGATCGCGAGCCCGGTCGGCATCTGGCCGAAGTGCGCGTCGTCCGGCGGGCGCATTGAGGCGTGCTCGATCCTGTCTGGCCCGACGAAGGTGACCATGTCGGAGTCGGACATTGCTATGTAGAGCCCGCCGTTTGCGACGGCCATCGCCCCAGGCTGGCGGCCGCTGGCGATCCGCTCGGCCGCAAAGGAGCCGAGGTCGATGCGCAACACGGTGCCCATCGCCGCCGCGTCTGTGAGCGGGTCGACCCTGACACGCGTTCCGGCTGCGTCCGCTGCAAAGATGCGGTCAGGCGAGGCTTCTATCCCACCCCGGCAGGCGACGTACAGCGACGAGCCATCGAGGAGAACGTGGTAAGGCGCGACGTCCGTCTCGACTACCCGTGAGACCGTGCTCGCTTCTAAATCGTATTCGACCAGCGCGTTGCGAATCCCCAGAGCGACGTACAGCTTTGAGCCGTCGGAAGAGATCGCCAGCCCGTTGCCCTGCGGGTTGCCGCTCTTGCCTTCTAGGTCGATGTTGATCTGCGTCCGCGCCCACTTGCCGTCGTCGGTCCGCTCGAGCCGTGCGACGAATCCGTTGTTCTGCGAGGCGTAGACCGTCGATCCGTCCGGCGCCCAGGCGATCCCCAGCGCCGCACCTCCGAAACCTGCCTTGAAACTCTCCTCGCCATCCAAGTTGTAGAAGTGGACGCCGTCGGTCGCCAGCACCGCGACAGTCTGTCCGTCGGGGGAAACGGCGATGTCCTTCGGGCGCGCAAAGACCGTCTTCACCATCTTGCCGACCGGCGTCAGCGTCTGCCCGGACGGGACGAGATACGAGCCGTCGGGCTGCAAGCCCAACTCAGTGCGCGATGCGTACCATGTTGTCGCCCCGGCTACTATAACCAGCGCGACCCCTGTGCCAATCCACTTCCCACGTGCCATGCGGGCAGTATAGCGGGCGGGTTGGTCCGGGGCGGTTCTGGGGTTCGGCGGATTGGGAGGGCGAGCGTCCCCGCGAGCCGCGCCGGCTCAGGACTCACGGGCTGTCGCGCCGTTCGTCCTGAGGCGGGTTCGTTGAGAGTGCGGGGACTGCGCCCTGCTGGATAGCATCGGCTTGACGATGCGATATCGAGGAGTCGGTCGGCCAAGCGACCTTATCCAGCGGTGTCGAGCCGCGGCACCCCCTGTCACACGCCTTCTCTTGGGTCGCGGAGGCCAGCCATATGTCCAGGCTTTCCTGCCTCTCTGCCGATAAACTCAAACGAGACCAGGTCCGGAAACTCAGACTATGAACCCCTCAGCACCTAGGCTGGTTCGTCAAATTGATGGTAGCGGTTGAACTCGACGGGTGGCATAACGGTGTTATTGCCGTCCCCCGGGAGTCTAGAACCTAGCTAAGATACGGATGCGGTCATTAGCTGTTGACGCCGACAATTTTGCCTGATGCCTCCCGTATCTAACCTTAGAGGTAAGATGATTAACGGTCACGTGAGAGAGCTTTTTAAGCGGTACGAGGGAAACCCTATACTGACCCCCGGGCAATGGCCTTACTCCGCCAATACGGTTTTCAACCCCGGCGCCACCCTACTGGACGACGGCGATACTCTCCTGCTCGTGCGGGTGGAGGACCGGCGCGGCATCTCGCATCTGACCGCAGTCCGTAGCCACGACGGAGTGACCGACTGGAGGATCGATCCGAAGCCGACGCTGATTCCGAATGAAAACCCGGGCTCGGACGAGCTATATGGGATAGAGGACCCGAGGATCGTGTTCCTGCCAGAGATGGAGTGCTATTCCGTCCTTTTCACGGCTTTTTCAGAGAGCGGTCCGCATGTGAAACTCGCGCTCACCAAGGATTTCGTCGAGTTCGAGCGCATAGGGAGCGTCCTGCCCCCGGAAGACAAGGACGCCGCGCTCTTTCCGAGGCGGTTTGGCGGCATGTGGCACATGATCCACCGGCCGGTCAGCGCCAGCGCGGGCTCTGCGGACATGTGGATCAGTTGCTCCCCGGACCTGATTCACTGGGGCCGGCACGAGGTGATACTCCCTGCGCGCCGAGGGGCGTGGTGGGACGCGAACAAGATCGGTCTCTCGCCTCCTCCCGTCGAAACGTCGGAAGGGTGGCTCCTGTTCTATCACGGGGTACGCATCACGCCCGCGGGCTGCATCTACAGACTTGGGGTCGCTCTGTTCGACCTCGAAGATCCGTGCAAGTTGATCTCGAGGGGAAGCGAATGGATATTTGGACCGGAAGAGGAGTATGAGCAGGTCGGTGACGTCGGCGACGTGGTCTTCCCGTGCGGCAGCACCGTCTGTGAGGACGGCGACACGCTGAGGATCTACTACGGGGCGGCGGATTCGTCAGTGGCGCTCGCGACGGGGAGCATCCGGGAGATTCTGGACTGGCTGAAATGCCAGGTA
This sequence comes from Armatimonadota bacterium, assembly GCA_022563855.1. Lineage (NCBI taxonomy): Bacteria > Bacillati > Armatimonadota > Armatimonadota bacterium. The sequence continues at coordinate 7,622 of JADFMN010000010.1, read as the reverse complement.
TAATTAACGGGATACGGGTGCCGTGGCGCTTGGGTAACCCGAGCTTGCTAGCCGTACAGCGAAGGGGCTAGGCGGCCACCCTTAGGATTTGGAGTGTGATCCATGCAGGCTTCCAGCAGGAATGCGCAGCGTTCGCCAGGGGAATACGGACTTTGATCCACTTGGCACGCCCCGCATACGATGGGCCGCCTTGGTTGCGGACCTCCTTTCACACGTCCGGAATCGTCGTCATACCTTCTCGTGCCTATTTCCGCAATCGGCTTCCCGCATACGGCTGGATCCCAGGTCAAGGGTCGCGAATCGGCCCAAGAAGGTTCAAGGAGGATGTTCGTGCTAGGGTCTAAGCGACCCCACGGCCCGCGTCTCGCAATCGTAAGCACTTACGTTCCGCTTCGCTGCGGTCTTGCGACGTTTGCTCGGGATTTGGCGGCCCATTACGGCGCCTCCGAAGTCGCAGGAGGAGAGGCCTTCCCAAAGGTCGTCGCCGTGTCCCCTGAGGGCGCCGACCTTGACTATCCGCCGGAGGTCGTTTATGATATTCGTCGGGACCGGCAGTCGGATTATCGAACGGCGGCGGACTTCCTGAACCGGTCGCCGGTCGACATTGTCAGCCTTCAGCACGAGTTCGGGATCTTCGGCGGTGAGGACGGCGATCTCGTTCTGGGGCTGCTTGCTGCATTGAAAAGGCCTGTGGTTGCGACGTTGCACACCGTCCTGCGAGACCCGACCGACGGCCAGCGCGAGACGCTCAAGCAAGTTTGCGATCATGCTGCGGCAGTTATGGTTCTGGCGCAGGCCGCTAAGCCGATCCTCGAAGCGGTGTACGACGTTCCGTCTGAGAAGATCGTTTTCATCCCGCACGGCGCGCCTGACCTGCCGTTCTCCGATCCCGCGTTTTATCAGGAGTCGCTCGGCCTCGCGGGCAAACGGGTGGTTATGACCTTCGGCCACCTGGGCCCAGGGAAGGGAATCGAGATGGCGCTTGAGGCTATGGCCCGGCTTGCGCCCGACTATCGCGACGTCGTTTACCTTGTGGTCGGGGCGACACATCCGGAACTTCTCAAGTGGGAGGGCGAGGCCTATCGAGAGGGTCTTGAACGGATGGCGGCCGACTTGAGCCTGACTGACACGGTTCGGTTCGTGAACCGCCACCTGACCGACACGGAGGTAGAGGAGTACCTCCAGGCCGCCGACATCTACGTGGCGCCTTATACGGGTGCGGATCAGATCGCGTCCGGTCCTCTCGCCTACGCCGTGGCCGCAGGCAAGGCGGTGGTTGCCACGCCGTTCGCCGCAGCCCAAGAACTGCTCGCTTCGGGCCGAGGGCTGCTGACACCGTTCGACGACCCGGATGCACTGGCTCAGAACCTTCGAGACCTGCTGGACGATCCGGTCAAAAGCGTGAAGATGCGCAAGGCGGCGTACCGACACGGCCGCGGGTTCACGTGGCCCAGCATCGGTAGCACCTATCGGGAACTGTGCTCTGAGTTGGCTGCAGGAAGCCGTCCTGTCCCCGTCGCTGCCCACGCCCGTGCGGCGCAAGAGCCGGAACTGCGTTGGGATCATCTGCTGGCGCTCTCCGACGACACGGGCGTTTTGCAGCACGCGAAGTACGCCATCCCGGACCACAGCCACGGCTACTGCGCTGACGACAACGCCCGCGCTTTGCTCGTCGCCTGCGCCCAGTGGCGGCTGAACGAATGCCCCGAGGCGCTCGCCTTGATACATCGCACGCTGTCTTTCCTCTCATACGGTTTCAACGACGCCAACTCGCGTATGCGGAACTTCATGTCTTACGACCGCACCTGGTTGGAGAAAACCGGCTCTGAGGACTCGCACGGTCGCACGGTTTGGGCCGCGGGTTATGCGGCCGCGCATGCACCGCGCCATTCAGGCCAGCGCGTGGCCTTCGAACTGTTCCACAAACTGCTCGTCAAACTGCCCAAGTTCACCAGTCCGCGGGCGTGGGCGTTTTCGCTGCTCGGAATATCCGCCTATCTGTCCCGGTTCGAAGGCGAATTGGCCGTGAGGCACGTGGGCCGGAGGCTGGCCGAACGCCTTGCCGACAGATATGAAAGCGCGGCCACGCGGAAGTGGCGGTGGTTCGAGGAGATAGTGGCGTATGACAACGGCCGCCTCCCGGAGGCGCTCCTCGCGGCCTCGGTGTGGGGCGGCGACGAGCGATTTCGCCGTTACGGTCTCCAGTCGCTGGAGTGGCTGTTCGACGGGTGTACGGCGGATGACGGCCACATAAGCCTAGTCGGTTGCAGTGGGTTGTGGCGAAAGGGAAAGGGCAAAGCGCGATTCGACCAGCAGCCGCTTTGCGCCGCCGCGATGGTGGCCGCCGCGAGGCGGGCGTTCGAGGTCACCGGCGATGCCGTTTGGATCGAGCGCGCGACGACCGCGTTCGAGTGGTTCCTCGGCCGGAACGACATCGGAACGCCCCTGGTGGACCCGCTGTCCGGCGGATGCGCCGACGGCCTCACACCACTCGGCGTGAACGAAAACATGGGGGCGGAGTCCACGCTCTCCTGGATGCTCGCGGCGTCGGACATTGCCGAACTTCGAGGGCACGATGAAGGCGTTGTTCTAGAGACGGTTGAGGCCGCTCACGCAACTGAGCGCGACCTGGCGGCTTCCAATTGAGCGTCGGCCTGCCGGATACCGCTGGCAACTGACCTCGAGACCGTTCGCCCGCGCGGTCGAGGGGCGACGGTTCGGGAGGGCGAGCGGTCATCCTGAGCGGATCGAAGGAGCTCGGGAGCAAGGTTAGAAGTGAGCTGACCCACGGAGCGCGGACTCTCCGGTCCGCACCCCGGTCGGCGGACTCCTAGTCCGCCTTCGGACACTTAGCCGCGCACCCAACCCGGCAGTGTATCCTCTGAACCATGCGAAACACCGAATCGGAGGGGCGATGACAACCGCGCTGCTGGCCTGCCTGTCGATGGCCTTTGTGACGGCTCCGACTGAGCAAGACGCACAGAAGAAACGACCGCGCGAGCTGGGAGTGATCGTCGGCTCGCTGCCGACCGGGCCGAACAACGCTATCACCGATGTGCCGGGGGTGCTCGTCGGGCACTTCACGCTCGACGACGGCGAGAACCTCCACACCGGCGCGACGGCGATACTGCCGCACGGTGGAAACTTGTACGAGGACAAGGTTCCGGCGGCGATCTACGTCGGCAACGGCTTCGGCAAGCTCATGGGCGTGACCCAAGTACGCGAGCTTGGCGAGATCGAGACGCCGATCGTGCTGACCAACACTCTGAATGTGCCCGAAGGCGCGAGCGCGGCGATCGAATGGACGCTCGATCGCAACGAGAACGCGCGCTCGGTGAACGCCGTGGTCGGCGAGACGAACGACGGCTACCTCAACGACATCCGCGGTCGGCACTTGACGCCTGCGATGATCCGTCAGGCGATTGAAGCTGCAAAGGGAGGCCCGGTGCAAGAGGGCGCGGTCGGCGCTGGTCGCGGCACGATCTGCTTCGGCCACAAGGGCGGTATCGGCACGGCTTCGCGCAGGGTATTTCCCTACAGTGCTGGGCGCTTAGGTCGGCCGGGGGATTTCACACGAACGCGCGACCCCGTTTTTTTCGACTACTCGAAAGAGTTCCCGACCACAGTCGGTGTTCTCGTTCAAACCAACTTTGGAGGGAACCTGCAAATTCTCGGAGTTCCCATAGCGCAGTACGGTCTCGGACCAGAACTGTCTGCGATGCAAGACGGCTCAATCATGATCGTCGTCGCAACCGACTTCCCACTCTCCGACAGAAACCTGGAGCGGCTCGCCAAGCGCGCGTTGCTCGCTCTCGGCAAAGTCGGATCGAGTATGTCCAACGGCTCGGGGGATTACGTCATCGCATTCAGCACCGCAAACTCCGTCCGTCGTACTCCTGAGAGACGGCAGAGTGCGTCCGAGATCATCGACTTCCCGAACTCACAAATGACGCGGCTGTTTCAAGCTGTCGTCGAAGCAACAGAAGAAGCGATCTACAACTCTCTCTTCATGGCCGAGACGGTAGAGGGCCACCGGGGAACGGTCGAGGCACTGGACGTCGACTACGTGCTCGACCTCCTGAGAAAGCACGACCGGATCAAGGGCTAGAGGGCCGAGCGTCGCGGACTGGGGTAATTTGGTTGGTCGGTGCTGTGAAGCATGAACGAAGAGGAATCATGAACACCTATCTTGCGAGAGGATCGTTCGCGCTCGCCGGGCTTGTTGCACTGGGGATCGTGACCTCGGGTTTTGGTCCTGTCGAGGACGAAGAGTCAACCCTGAGCCCCGCCGCCCACGGCGACGAGGACATGGACGCCGCGCGTCAGGCGATGGTGACGTTCGCATACGCGACGGCGGTTTCCGACGGGGAGGCCGCGGCCGCCGTCCTGCACGACGACGTAACGACAAGCTGGGGCGCGACGAAGGAGGGTGTCATCGCTCAGGTGGCCAGGCCTCGACCGTGGACGAAGAGGATTGTTCTGCGCCACGCGTTCTTTACGAAAGTAGGCAAGCGGATACGCGTCACGCCGGTCGTGCATTACGACGGTACGTGGCGGTTGTCGTTAACGTTCGAGCTTGAAAAGCAAGAGAAAAAGTGGCTGATCGTGAGAATCGAGATGGACGCCGAGACGCCTCTCGAACTCCAAGAGGCGGACGACCGGCTTCCTGAGCACCACTTGCTGTTCCCCGTTGAAGTACGCCTGCGAGATGCGGCCACGGGCGAGCCGGTCTTCGCCCGCGTCAGCGTGACCGACAGCGACGGTGATTATTGGCCGCCCGAGGGCCACGTGAAAAACATCCACACCGGATGGAACCCTGACGTCGGCGGCGATGCGATGGTGGGCGAGAAGTCGTTCGCCTACGTCCCGGCGGACTTCACGCTGCCGCTGCCGGTCGGCTCATACGACATCGAGGTCGTGCGAGGCATAGAGTACGAGCCGTTCACGTCGCACTTCGAGGTCACAGGCTCCAACGACGTGACGCTGGACGTCGAATTGGAGCGCTGGTCGAACGTTGCGCAGGACGGGTGGTACTCCGGCGACACGCACGTCCACTTCATCGATCCCACCAACGGGATGCTGGAGATGAAGGGCGAGGACTTGAACGTCCTCAACATCCTTGTGACGAAGTGGGCCGAGCTGATCACGAACGCGGAGCACTTTACGGGCGCCCCCAGCCTGCTCTCGGAGCCCGAGCACATCGTCTACGTCAACGAGGAGAGCCGCCACGGGTTCATCGGGCACACGATACTGTTGAACCTGAAAAAGCTCGTCTATCCGCTTTCGTGGGGCCCGCAGACCGGCGGCGGCGTCATCGGCGGCCATGACTTCCCGACCATGGCCAGCGTGCTCGACCGGACTCACGAGCAGGGAGGGTTCGCGGCCTGGGCGCACTTCCCGTTCCCCTCGGGCGAGCTTGCCGTCGACATGGCGCTGGGGAAGGTGGACTCGATAGACCTGATGACTATGGGGGACGCCTTCAACGACGTCTTCGGGCAGCTTGGACCGGCCGATACTTGGTACCGGTTCCTCAATTTGGGCTTTCGGGTGCCGGCGACCGCCGGGACCGACAAAATGACGAACACGCAGGTTCTGGGCTCGGTCCGGACCTACGTCAAGATTGACGGGCCGCTTTCTTACCAGGGCTGGATCGACGGGATTCGCGCCGGCAGGACTTTCACGACCACCGGGCCGATGATGAAGCTCAGCGTTGACGGCGCGGCGATCGGTGACACCATCACCACCTCGCAGGGCCAGACGGTTTCCGTTCATGTCGAAGTGTCGAGCCGGATTCCGATGGAGCGGATCGAGATCATCCGGGGCGGTGAGATCGTCGCGACGAAGGAGAACCCTACCGGCGCTCGGAAAGTGAGCTTCACTGTGGACGTGCTGATCGACGGAAGCACGTGGATCGCTGCGCGCACGTCGTCGTCTGAGCACCTTCCGTTCAACCAGAACATTCCGGTTTTCGCGCATACGAGCCCGATCTACATCGATGTTCCGGGCAGGCCGATCGGCTCCCCCGAGGCCGGCGCCTATTTCGCCAAGCAGTGCGAGGACGCTATCGAGTGGGCGAAGACGAAGGCCAAGCTGCTCGACGAGTCGCAAAGGGGCGAGATGATCGCGCTCTACGAAAAGGCGCTGCAGATCTACCTCGAAATGGCCTCGACAAGTCAGCCCCAGAACCGTCGTTCTGAGCGGATCGAAGGAGCGCTGTTCTGGGGCGGTCGCCCGAGCATGCAAGCTTCGCGAACCGGGCCAGTTCTCTCTTTCCGTTGAGATTCCTGGTTAGGCCTCAGGCCGCGCTGGCCACGAACAAAGTACTTCGGCGAGCCACGGCCTGAGAGTTCTAAAAAAAGAGCACAAAAGAATAAGGAATTAGAAGGCCAGGCGTGGCACGCCCAGAACAATTACTGGGTTTTTGCAGGGGTATTGCAATCAGTTTGCATTTGGGGTACACAGAAGCTCTTAGTAGGTTCAAAAACGCGGTTGAGCAGCGCTTGACTACAGGACTGATCTTTTTTTGGAGAGGAAACGAATGAGACGATATCTGATTCTATCGGTCGCTATTGCGGCCATTCTAGTGCCTGTCATCGGCCTCGGTCAGACGGTCAACATCGACAACGGCGTCGGCGGCGTCGGCCATCTCGACGTCAACATTGACGCGTACGGTGCATACGGCAACTGGAATGCGGCATACGTGGACAACTTCGAACCGGCCGTGGGGGGCCCGGGCCAGCCGACGTTCTCGGCGGGCTTCCGGCTCTTTTCCGGGAACGACCGGGTGGTTCTCACCGACATGCCGGAGTGGACCGGCACCCTTTCAGGCGGCACCTGGGCCAGAAATATCACCACTCCGGTCTTCAACGTCAACGCGTTCACGGCTTCGAGTTCCTTCGAGCTGTTGGCCGGGCGTACGGTGGTTCTGGAGTTCGATGTGCGGCAGGTTGTCACTTCGGTAAGCGCCGGGGTCGCAATGCTCGAACAGTTCTACACGATCACGAACGTCAGTGGGGGCCAGCTGGACTTCGCGATGAATCGCGTTTTGGACGCGGACCTGATCTGGGGTACTAGCTTCACAGACGACCACGTGGCGGCAGCCGACGGGCTCGAATGGGTGGTCATGCACAACCCGAACAGCACAGTCCAGGCGATGGCTATGAGAGCAGGCGCTGGCGATCCCAATAGCTTCTACTGGGGCGGCAAGCAGTCTCACCAGCCCACCGGCGGCCCGCCAGCCTTCGGGTTCGGCTCGGACGTCGTAGTCTGGGACAACTTCGGGCTGCCGACAACCTGGGAGAACTACATAGCCTATGTCGGCTACAACACGGTCGGAGACAGCGGCACCGTTAACCAGGACGGCCAGGTCGGCCTCGATTGGCGCTTGAGTCTTGCGGAAAATGCTACCACCACCCTGACCGTACAAACCTTGTACGGCCTCGTGCCAGCGCCCGTGCTCGTTGAGCCAGACAGCTTCTCGCTGTTCCGCGGGATTCTGACCGGCGGCGGGTTGACCGACCTGCTCGCCAGCGACGACAGCTGGATGACGGTGCTGCCGGGGATCACGCTGAACCAGGCTGAGCGGCAAGTGCAGCTCGTCATCGTCGGCACTTCTCCGACTG